>JACJXQ010000008.1:0-301672 GCA_020636495.1 Chitinophagales bacterium
ATACCTAATATACTTATTTACTGGAATACTTCAAGTTTTTTAAGCTCAGATGGTGGAATTGGACTATGCTGAATTTATTCAGCAAGACGCGCATGTTTGTTACTCAAATAAAGACCAATATTGGCCTCCTTTATAAGTTTAGTGCAAATTTTAGTGCAAAATGAAATGAGAGTAAACAAAAAAGCAGCTACGTTTATACGTAACTGCTTGGTAATCAATGTGCCCAGAACAGGAATCGAACCTGCACTCCCGTAAAGAAACCAGATTTTGAGTCTAGCGCGTCTACCAATTCCGCCATCTGGGCGCTTTTCTAGAATTGGGGTAGCAAAAGTATCTATTCTTTAGTGAATGAGCAATATTTATTTCACTTATTTACAGCGTTACATTAAGACAATTCATCAACTCTATCCTTAACCCGCAACAGGTATTTCTTCCTGAAATAATAGTCCTTTATATCGTTCAGCAGCGTTTCCGTCTCACCTCCTTCATTAAACAGCGTGGTCAGGGGTGTTACCTCCAGTTCCCATTCTTCCAGCTGGCTGTTCAGCATCTCCTGCGATTCTTTCAGTAATTCAACATTTTCCGGTTCCATTTCGTATTGGCTTACAGTCTCATTCAGGTCCATCATCTCCATCAGGAAGTCGGGCGGCAGATTGTATTTCTCCTCATCTTCCAGCACACCCTTCAGCTTCAGTATATAAGCCATGGTAGCATATGGGTCTTTCAGCACCTTATATGCCTGGTTATTGGCCGACGACATCTGTAAAGCTTCAGCCTGTTGCTCAGCGCCTGCCAGCGTAAAACGGTCAGGGTGGTACTTACGGCTCAGTTCAAAGTATTTGCTCTTCACCAGTGCCTGGTCAGGATTGAAACTTACAGGTATATCGTATAATTCAAAATAGTTAACCATTTGGCAAAAATGCGTATGTTATCTTTGATAACAAAATTGCCGGCCATGATAAGAATAGGATTAATAAAAGAAAGGAAACAACCACAGGACAACAGGGTGGCACTCACCCCGGTGCAATGCCGCCATATTATGGAGAAATACGATAATGTGGAGATAGTAGTGGAACCATCTGCAACACGCTGTTGCAAAGATGCTGAATACGTAGCTGAAGGAATAACCATAACCGAAGACCTGGGCAACTGCGATATCCTTTTAGGCATAAAAGAAGCATCTGTAGACCACCTGCTGGAAGACAAAACTTATTTCTTCTTCTCTCATACCAAAAAGAAACAACCTTACAACCAAAAGCTGATGCACGCACTCATAGAGAAGCGCATACGCATGATAGATTACGAATGCCTCACCTTTAAAGATGAACAAAGAATACTGGGCTTCGGATTGTTTGCAGGTATAGTAGGTGCGCACAACGGCTTGCTTACTTACGGCAAAAAATTCGGGCAGTATGATCTGCCTCCCGCACATACGGTAGATGATTTCCCTGCACTTATCAATACCTACCGCCGCAAACGACTGCCGGCTATCAAAATAGCAGTAACAGGTTCAGGAAGGGTAGCAGCGGGTATTGTAGAGGTAATGACCCACCTGGATATAGAATCTGTAGAGCCGGAAGACTACCTGACGCATAATTATGACTATCCTGTATACACCCAACTAAAAGGAAGTCACCTGTATGCGCGTAAAGACAATGACAAGTTTTACCGGGACGATTTTCATGCCAACCCGGACATGTATAAGTGCCTGTTCTCTAATTATATAACCCAGACAGACATATTGATGAACGGCATATACTGGGATGAAGACATTGCACGCCTTTTTGACAAGAAAGACATTCAACGAAAAGACTGGCGCATCAGTGTTATAGCAGATATTACCTGCGATATCAACGGTTCCGTGCCCATTAATGTAGCTGCCACCACAATTGCCGACCCGGTTTATGGTATTGACAGGAAAACACTGGAAAAGACAGCACCATTTCAGCCTGTAACAGATATCATAGATGTAATGGCTGTAGACACCCTGCCCAATGAGCTGCCCAAGGATGCATCCCACTACTTCGGAGCACATTTTGAAAAATATGTACTGAAAGAATTGTTAAGCACAGATAGCGACATCATCCGCCGGGCAACTATTTGCGAAAACGGGAAGTTGACTTCAGAGTATGAATACTTGTCTGACTACGCATATAAGTAGCATTATTTTTTGGCAGGTTTTGTGCAAAGGTTGCTAACCGCACTTTCTATATCTCGGAACTCAAATCGGAAACCCTTTCCTTTTATTTTACCACTGCTTACTGTGCAGCTTTTGAGCACTTCTATACTCATTTCGCCCAATACCAGTTTCAGCAAAAAAGCAGGCACGGGCATCGGTATTTTTATTCCACCTTTAGCACGGGCCATACTATGCACCAGGTTTGAATGAGTTACAGGCAGCGGGGCTGTTGCATTGAATATGCCCGACACTTCTGTTCTTTCAATAGCAAAACGAATCATCCGGGCTACATCCCGTACATGTATCCAACTCACCACCTGGTCTCCCGACCCCAGTATGGGCATGATACCAAAGTTCATGGGTTTGTTGAACTCCCTGAATGCCCCACCTTCCCTGCCCAGTACAATTCCAAACCTTAGCACAACTCTGCGAACAAAGTCACTGGCCGGTTCAGAAGCAGCCTCCCATTGTACACAGGTTCTCCCCAGGAAGTCATCAGCCGGCAAAGCTGTTTCCTTGAAAGGATCTTCACCTGTATCTGCTCCGTAATACCCAATGGCAGACGAGCATACCAGCACTTTACAGTTCTTTCCATGCTCCTTAAGCTGCTCTGCCAGAAACTTAGTACCTATTACACGGCTATCTACAATATCAGTCTTGCGCTGCTCGGTCCACCTTTTGTCAGCTATGCCTTCACCAGCCAGGTGTACCATGGCCTCTACTTTAGCCAGTTGTGCTGTGTCTATCTTATTCTTAAGGGGGTCCCACTCGGCATAAGTGGTATTTTTAATATACTTACGGTTCTTATCCGGCTTGCGGGTAAAGACGATTATCTCATAACCATCATCGGCCAGTAGTTTCGACAGATGTCTGCCAACCAAACCAGTACCTCCAGTTATGCCTATATATTTCATATCGTTCCAGGTGCTGTGTACCGACACTGGTCGGCACTGCAGATTAAAAATAGATTAATTTCCCTACAAATACTAATCAGCCTATGTTATATAAATAACACTTTGTACATATTTTCTTTTTACCATACAATAAAAACAGGCAAGCCTCGTTTAAGTTGAAAAGCCGTTTAAATGAATAAAACTTTACTTAATCACTTTACAGTTATCCAACCATCTCAGCACGAAGTTCCCGACGAGGCAACTACACGTGACAATAGCTTACCCGCACTGGTTCGTGACCTCAGGAACGTATTGTTGCAGGCAGAGCAAGACCTGCTTTCGCCTAGGGCAGAAGCTGTCGAACAACTGTTGAGCAAGGCGTTAGGCTAGTTCTATAACTGTTATTTCAGGCAGTATACCCAACCTGCCCGGATAGCCAAGGAATCCAAAACCGCGGTTTACATAAAGGTATTGACTGCCTTTCTGGTACAAACCAGCCCAGTTCTTGTACACATATTTTACCGGACTCCACTTAAATCCGGGTATTTCTATGCCAAATTGCATGCCGTGTGTATGGCCACTCAGTGTCAGGTCAATATCAGGATACTCCTGCTGCACCTGGTTGTCCCAATGCGATGGATCGTGCGAGAGCAATATTTTGAAAGGCACTTGTTTTTCAGGTAATCCTGCATAGGCCTTTTTCATATCCCCATATTTAGGGAAACCCGCTTTCGCCCCCCAGTTCTCAATACCTACTATTGCTATCTTATCCTCTCCCCTTTCCAGCACCACATGTTCGTTCATCATCAGCTTCCAACCCATATCACTGTGGGTCTTTTTCAGCCACTCCAGGTTTTCCTTTTTAGCCTCATCACTTGGCCATTGCACATAGTCGCCATAGTCATGATTACCAAGAGTTGAGTAAACGCCCAGTGGCGCACTCAGTTTGGAGAAAATATCGGTATATGGTTGTATCTCATCTGCCTTATTGTTCACCAGGTCGCCTGTAAAAAAGATGATGTCCGGGTTTTCGGCCATAACTGTTTGTGCACCCCGTTCCACAGCATGATGATCGTCAAAACTTCCCGAATGGATATCTGATATCTGAACAATTTTCAACCCTTTGAAAGCAGCAGGCAAATTGTCAAACTTCAGGCTGATACGTCTTACCTTATAATTATACCGGTTGGTGATACCATACAGAAAACCACCCAACACTGTGCCACCCAATATCAATGCCACTCTTTTCAGGAAAACGGAACGGGTAATGCCTGTACCGAAGCCAAGGTCTGTCTTCATTTCTTTTACCGTCGGGCTGAGAAAGCTGCTGATCACCCACATGAACAATCTGCGCAAGTCATCAACTATCATCACTGCGCCTACCAATATTTTACCTACCCAGAAACCGATAGTGAAAGCCACAAAAATATTCCTGATTAGATGGGGCATTGCTGCCCAGTTCAACTGCCTGAAAAGGATAAAGCTGGCCCAGGTAGCAGTAGTAGCAAACAGGTACAACCCCATTAGGATCGTCCGCCAGACACCCGGCATAGGCTTCAGGGCAGAGCGTACCGCAATGAAACTATATATTTCGGCCAGGCCTACAACGGTAAGAAAGATCAGGAAACGTGTTCTCATTATGCAGTTACGAAATTAAAATTTAAGGAATTCATCTACCTGGTTATTGATAACTTTAACAGTTTCTTCTTTCAGAAGGTTACCGTCTTTGTCTATTTCTTCATTTATACGACTGAGAGGTATCTTATTGTGCAATACATTTACTTTCAGGTAGTTCAGCACACCTGTCATATGATCCATACCACGTAGATTGCCCGCCCGGCCATCAGCTACACCTGTCAGCATTGCCTTTTTATTCCACCAGCACCTGCGTATATCACTATTGTCTATCATGGTCTTTAAAATACCCGGGAAACTGCCATTATACTCCGGCATGATAAATACAAACTTTTCCGAGGGGATGAGGAGCCTTTGCTCCGCTTCTTTCAGTTTGCCTTGCTTATCCCAAACATTCAGCCCCTCAAGCGATAGCAGATGCACGCTTTCTTCCGTTTTATCGCGAAGCAGCTTGGTATATAGTGCTGCTACTCTGAGTGTCATACTGTCTTTCCTGTCTGTTCCTGATATTACCGTTATCATAATAAGTGAGCGTAAAGGTAAAAGGTTTGCGTTGTAACTACTATTGCGAATGCTGAAGACAGGATTAATGCAATTGATATTGTATGTTACCAAGGCTACACCACAGAAAATAAAAATTATCGCTGTACGTTTGTGTGTAGTATGTTTTGGATGAACAGGAGGCTCTTTGCAGCATATATCTTATTACTGGCTTTTTCATCTGCATCGGCACAGGAAGTAAACCTCGGCCTGCACTTCAGCCCCATAGCTACCATACCTGTTATGGGCAAGGGAACAACTACCAACTACCCCGCACTAAAAGCACGCAGGGTCATCGTCAATGCATCCGGCGGAGCAAATATCAATTTGAGGTTTGGCAAAATGTGCATTGAGACAGGAGGTAATATCACGACAAGGTCCGTTACCTTCAGAATGAAGCTGGATGAGTACAGCTACAATAATATAGGTAGCAGCTCCAGCATATCCAGCTATAGCGACCAACGCAGTACGGGTTACGCCATAGCCATCCCCCTGCAGGTAGGTTTCCTTTTAGACCATCACGAAGAGAAAACTACGTATGATCTCTTCGGCCTGCTGGGTGCTTCATACGAAATGCACACAACTACCGGTTATGCCTATGGGGCAACTACTTATAGTCAGTCAGGCACTTCGGTGAGTAATGGTATGAATTTCGCTCCCGTTGCCGGGGTAAAGACCAATTGGGTAAACATCATTGCGGGCTTTAAAATAAACGCTATTCTGCGTCGTGTCGGGTTGATTGACTATGGTATCAGGTATCATTTCCCACTATCAACGGCAGGCAAATATCATGTAGAAACTGTGGTTGGCAATGGCACATACGGTTCAGTATTTACGGGTGATTTTTACCCGCACTTGTCTTATATTGACTTCCACATCACCTACTACCTGCTGAACCTGAAAGGTGGTGAGGGTATTAAACATTATGTTTTCAGGTAAGAGCTACAGCTTCACCCCTGCAGTCAGGTAGAAACTTCTGCCATCGCCGGGGATGATACCCGGACCGGGATAGCCCGTTGCCCGGCGTGTGAAATAAGCTACGTTCATTACGTTATTGATACTTGCCTCCAGGGTCAGCCATTTATGTGTCCACCCTGCAGAAAGATCCATAAGATAATAAGCAGGCACCTTACCATTTACAGCACTATAACCACCGGTTTCTGCATTGGTGGCATCCGTATATTGTTCACTCAGGTAGCTGAACTGGTAAGTTAGTTTCCATTTTTCATAACCCAATTGAACCCCGGCCTTCCAGTTAATGAAGGGTACATACTCAACCCTTTTGCCTTGTATATTCTTTATCGGGCTTTTGGTATACGTAGCATTGGTCAAAGCAAGATTTGAGTAAACGGTTGCTTGAAGTTTTTCCAGTACAGGCTTCCAGTAGCGTTGCAGGTCCATCTCCATAAAAGTTTCCAGTCCGTATATCTGTGCCACACCAACATTACCCCTTCGGCGTATCACTTTGTTACGATCTTTTACGGCATAATACTCGCCTATCCGGTTGCCGTAATACAGGTAGAACATACTAACATCATAACGAAACGTATTCATAATACTGCCGCGCATACCCATATCACTACTCCACCCACGTTCATCGCTTATGGCCGGGTCTATCTCGAACGATGGGTTGACCACGCGTATGTCATTAAACGTTACAGAGCGGTAGTTCTGCGAGAAGTTACCATATGCTTCAGTATTTGAGGCCAGCTTATAACTCATGCCCACCCCACCTAACACAAATGCGCGAGGCAACAACCTGTTCTCTTGTGTTTCTACATCGCTTACTATACTATCGCGCAGGTCGTACACACGGTCGTGGTAAGAACCATTGGCTTCCGTACGGATATACTCTACACGTACACCGGGTGTTACCGTAAACTTTGACGACAGCCTGAATATATGCTCTGCAAAAGCAGCCAGGTTCAGGTTAGGGAATGAATAGTTGGAAATAAGCTGTGAGGTCTCATCCTCAAATTCAAAGTTGGCACCAGCGCCATTATTTACATAACCCTGCTTATTGCTGTTGTTACCCCTGTAAGCGCGTACGCCTGCCAGCAATACCTGCTGCTGGCCGCCTATAGTATATCGATGTAATAGGCGCGACTCCATAGCTGTATTCCTGAACTCGCCTGTCAGCAGATCACGCTGACCGCCTATATCAGCCTGCGAAGGCCTGTTAGGACGAAAACCTACTGCATCCCTTGTGGCAACAAGACTATACACCTTCGTCTGCAAGCGTGTACGCGAAGACATACGATAATCCCATTCCCCCTCCAGCAGGTTCCATGTTACGGCAAACCAGTTGCGCATACGGTTACTTTGTCTTGGGTCCTGCTCAAACATATTATCATCCAGTCCGCCGGGTTGCTGAGACAAGTAGTTGAGATGCGTGTATTCTATACCCAATGTGTTTTTATCATTCACTTTATAATTTACATGCGCATACCCATTAAAAGACTCAAACCCGCTGTTAGGCCTCCAGCCGTTACCACGCTTATACTGTGCATATGCGTAATAAGAAACCCTGCCTTTTGTACCATTGATAGCATTATAAGAACCGAAGAACCCAAACGAACCAACCGTCTGGCGGCTTTCGATATTAAAGGCGTTTTTACCTCCCGGTTGTTTCATCTCAAAGTTCAACAACCCGCCAAACTGGGTACCGTATTGCAGCCCGGCTGCTCCTTTCAGTATTTCTATCTTCGACAAAGCTTCAGCAGGTGGTGTGTAATAACTCTCAGGGTAGCCCAAAGCATCCGCACTTATATCATAACCATTCTGGCGAACGTTGAAGTTTGAAGTACGGTTAGGATCCAACCCCCTGCCACCAATGCTCAGTTGCAGGCCCGATCCATCATTTTCAAATATATTCAGCCCGGCTACCTTTGCGTATACCTGTCGTGTATTGTTGGTCGCTTTGTTTACGGTCAGCTTTTCTACATTGATTACCTCCGATTTCTTACCCGCTGTTATCTTCATACCATCTACCTGGTACATATGCCCGAAGTTAGATTGCCTGTCATCAGTTATCTCTACTTCATTCAAAGTATTACGCGTGCTGTCTTGTGCCAGCAATGCAACCGGCAACAAACATAAAACACCCGTCAATATCTTTCTATAATCCATGTATCTTATCGTCAAAATCAAGTATCCATTTTTTAGGTCTCCAGGTGTCGGTCTCTTTGGCAAGGTCAACAGTAGTATCAGCATACAGCCTGCTTCTGCGTCCGTTCATAGCAACATATATAGTAGCATATACTTCCGGGTTGTGCACACCGCGTGTAGTAAATTCGTCGTGCAGGTAGTGGGCATATTGCAGTATAAAATCCGGTTGCGTTGCCATCATACGTTCCTGGTTACGCGTCAGAAATTCATTGTTATTCACCGTTATCTTATTGCCTGTTGCGGCATCTTTCACAATAAATTGCGCATAACCCATTTTCTCCATCAGCATCACCCGCCACGAAAAGCGGTAACCATCTTCTGTCCAGAATAACTCTCCTTTATTCAGCAGGTAGCGCCATGGCATGATGATCTGTATCGTAAAAAACAACACAAACATGCTGCGCAACAACTTTGCCCTTTTGGGTTTGTAGCCAAACATGTCCTTATCATCATCTGCATGTAAAAACGGCCAGAACTCTTTCATTCGCTGCACGAACTTGTCCGCATCTTTTGAATCAAAGAATACCAATGCAGATACGATCATCACATATGGGAATACCCCTATCGGGAACAGAGCAGCCGTAAGCAGGTGAAACACGACAACCGTTGCATAGGCATATTGTCGTGTTTTGCGGTTGAGCAGGAAGAAAGGGATGGTCAGGTCGTATAATGCTCCGAACCAGCTAAAAAAATACGCCACCCACAAATGATTGAACAGTGGTCCCAGCAAAGGCATATCGTTATTAGCGGGCAACCACAGGCGCAGTGGCATAGCTTCTATAAGCCAATCCGAATTTAATTTGGCCAGTCCTGCATACACATACACGATGCTCATCATCATGCGTATGCTGCCTACCGTCCACAGTGGCACAAAGCGTTTGCTTATCTGTGGTTTGCGCATAGCGTCCAACGAAAAATTGACATTAGCTGGTAACCACATCATCAGGAACAGTACAAGCGTTACAAAATAGTAATGGTTCAGGTAGTTGGTCTTGTCCATCAGTTCTATATAAGTAAAACTGAGAAAGAGCAGAATGGAAGCTATCCTGTAGTACAATCCCAATGCAAAGAACAATGCACTGATACCACAAACAATAAACAACAGGTAAGTATATTGTCCCAACGGGTGCACCCATTCAAAACCCCAGTAGGTAAAGAACATCTTCGGGTTGATATATAATTCTTCTATCCACCCTTTCAACCAGAAACGAACGGTACTGAAAAAAAGCATGAAACCGAACACTACCCTGAAAACAGCAAGAGAAGCCGAGTATACCGGCTTCTCAAATTGTTCTGCTGATGCTATGTTCGCTATTTTTTGTTTCATCGGTTAGTCACCGTCGTTGTCTGTATATGTTATGGATATACTGAATGCCGATACCATGTCTACCTTGAGCAATGGTACTACGTCCTGTATCTCATCATAAGCTTGTAAAACGGAAGTTCTGTTGTTGTTGATATTATCGATCAGTGTGCCGTTCAATCCTTTCATGCTGTTGATAGCCTCTGTCATCTCCTGCTGTATAAGATCTGCCATCAGCATGCCATTATCATCTTTTGTACCAATGGCTGCCAGGTAAGTTTGCATACTTGCGGCCGTTCCGCCGGTATAAAAGTTTTTCACCTCGTTCAATGCTGCAACAGCAAATGGAATAGAATTTTCAGGCGAGTAGAAAGACTCGACATGTCCAACCGAAGGTGTACCGGACATAACACCCGCAGGTATACCTATTTTACCACCACGCAGGTAACGCTCGTAATACAGTACACAGCCATTCACCACCTGCGACAGGCTGCTGTTCACATCCGTACCCGTGCTTTCAATAAAAGTACTTTTGTAGGTAGACCAATCCGTATTCACCGCTTTTATTTTTTCCGCCATCTTGGCAACAACGGCAGACAGGTATGCTTTTCTGCCAGCTGCATTCGCACCTGTTGTATACATGCTCATATCTGTACCATTCAGCAGGTAATCCATCGCAGGGAAGCCTTGTGCATCCCTGTTCCCAAATGATTCCAGGTCGTATGTGCCGCTGCTGATGTTATCTGTCACTTTACTTACCGTTACAGGATAGGTATTCATATAAGAACGTAGTTGCGCGCCTTCTGCCGGACCGAATTCATACAGGTCAGTCTTTTGCCATTGAAGATAAGCAGTTGCCAGCGCCTGTTGTGCAGCAATGAATTTTGTCTGGTCAGGTGTCGCAACAAAGGCTGAAACTGCAGATTCCAAAGCCTCAACATCGGTGGTCATTTTTGCATATGCGGGAGCGATAAAATTATTCGCATAGTTCTCCAGCATAGGTTTCCTGTCCAGTTGGGCTATAGGTGCCGGCTCGTTGCCTTCCTTATTGCACGATATAGCTGCCAGCATTACTACCAACATCAAACCTAAAAACAATGGCCATTTTTTCATCAATATCTTTTTACTCTTTTAAACATGTAAAGCGACCAACCTATGTCGTGCCGCTCTACAAACCACCAATATTTTGTTTCGGTTAGTGATTCACTTCAACATTTTTATCTATACCAAATGCATCTGCTATCTGGTTACGTACATTTTCCAGGTCGGCATTTGTCAGCGACCAGAAGCCATCTTTCTTACCCCTCAGTATATTCAACAACTCATCAGACTTTACCCTGTTGATCTTTGCATTGTGCGCAAAACGCAGAGCATACACAAAACCCGTACCCTCAGAAAGCTCGTGGAACCTTGAAGCGGGGTCAGACTCTGCCATTGTCTTGTTCATATAGCTCACGGCAACAGTTGCTACGGCTTTCTCCAGGTTGGTACGCAGGTAAGCTATCTGCTCATCACGAGTAGCCATGTCTTTATTCACAATAGCTGCGCGCCCTTTCAGAAATGCCAGAAATATGCCTTCAGGGTCGCCTCCCGCAGCAGCAGTCACCTGGCGTACATAACCACCCAGGTAGCTCTCCAGGTACTTAGTAGCATCTGCAGGATCCTTCATCGGGTACACTTCGTTCTTCGTCAGGTAGCCATAAGCCTCGTCCCAGTGATGTTCCAGTGCGGTATAGTTCTTACCTTCTACCGTTATTGTATTATCAGCCGATTGTTCATCATCACCCAGGTACACATTGCATATCTGGTCCAGCATCATAGCACCCATCAAACCTTTCTGGATGAATTGCGCATATTCAAAGCCTTTTTCGTCTACCAGTCTTTTACCACCCAGCAAGCCTGCTTTACCTTGCTCTGCTGTTTGTCCGTTCAGGGCGCTGATCCTTTCCAGTTCTGCAAAATATCCCAGGAACACCTGGCGTTCTGCATCAGCATTCGTAGCTGAGAATGACTGCGCTGTCTTGGCAGAGATGACTTTGTCAGTCGCACTGTTAAGAGATGCATCGGAGAAAGGATTGTTCTTATTCTCAAACATATTTTTCAGCTTAACCGCACTAAGCGTACCGGTAGTACCTGTTTTTATGTAGGCATCTATTTCTGAGAACATCATGGTACGTGTGGTCTGACCGCTGAAGTCAACCGTTGAATTTCCGTTATCATCCACGAACTTAGAAAAGTAACTGGTTGAGGATGAAAGGGATGAATAAGGAATTTTTTGCTCAGACGTAGCAGGTATAACTGTGTTTTCTTTTTTGTTGCAGGATGTTGTCAGCAAAGCCATTACTGCCAGTCCCGGTATGATCACTTTTTTCATTAACATGCTCTTTGATGAATTGAGAGCGCAAATGTAGCTCCGGTATGATCTGCTCACTTTAACAATTGGGAAAAAGGATTTACATAATAAGGAAAAAGCCCGCTGGAAAAGGGAAATAGTGCATGAATTAGTATTTTGTATGCTGTAAAAGCAAGATATATGACACGTTACTACATATGCATATTATTTACATTACTGAGCTTTTCTGCTTTTGCCGGTAGCAAAATAGACTCACTGGCCGCCGCAGCTGATGCAGAAAAGGATAAAGAACTGCGTTTTGAGCTGTACTACAAACTGGCTGCTATGACCATCAGTTCCGACCTGCAGGCCAGTATCGGGTGGGCAACAAAAGCGCGGTCCTTTGCAATTGAGAACGGGCTGACCGATAAGATCATAAAATCGAACCTGATACTTACGAGTGCTGATATTGAGGCCGGTTATCTGGACGAGGCGATGACATCTGCTCAGAGCGCGCTAGACCTGTCCCGGCAGGGAGACAACTACCTTTATCAATACTATTCTTACAGAAATATGGCCATGCTCTATCGCAGAAAGGCCAATTACGACTCTGCACTCGTCAATTATATGGCTTGCCTTAAAGTTACAGAAGAACACCTGGGCGATACCTTTGTAGGCTATGCCTGTTCAGGGCTGGGATCCTATTACGCCACCATTCATAACCTCGAAAAGGCCGAAGAATGGCACCTGCGTGCGCTACAGATGTGCGAACAAACAAAAGACACGCCCGGCATGGCTGACTGCTACGATAACCTTGGCATTATCAATCGCGACAGGGGCGAGTATAAAAAAGCGCTGGTCTACTACAACAAGGCAAGGGAGATATATCTTACAAAAGGTGATTCATCTGATATAGCATTCATATACAACGATCTGGGTGCCATATATTCCAAATCGGGGGTTCTGGACAGTGGCGAATACTTCCTGGTAAAGTCTATCGAGATGCGTGAACGTATGAACGAACTCATTGAACTGGCATACACCTACAATTACCTGGGAGAAAATTATGAACGAAAAGGCGACCTGGAACAAGGAGAGCTCTATATCAAAAAAGCGCTGACACTGGCTATTCAGATAGCCAACAACAAACAGCACTACGAAGCCCTCGAAAGCTTGTCGGATTTTTATGCGCGCAATAAAATGTACGACTCTGCATACAAGTACCTGCAGCTTTACAAATCCTACCGCGACTCTATCAGGCAAATGGACAACGAGGCGTTGATAGCGGAACTGAACACGAGATACGAAACAGAAAAAAAAGAGAAAAGGATACAGGAGCAGGAATTTCAGCTCACCAGGAAAAATTACATGCTTACCGGCATTGCTGCCTTGTTTATAGCTCTGACGCTACTCAGCTATTCCTGGTACAAACGATATCAACTGAAACAAAGCGCTGCCTTGCAGGCTGCGGTAATGAAACAACAGGAACTGGCTACAAAAGCAATAATAGAAGCAGAGGAGAACGAGAGGCAGCGGATTGCGGGCGACCTACACGACGGTGTAGGGCAAATGATGAGCGCTGCAAAGATAAACCTGTCCACAGTTAGTGACGGTATCACCTTTGCCAGCGAAGAACAAAGAACAAGATTTGAAAATGCCCTGAAACTTGTTGATGACAGTTGTTCAGAAGTACGCACTGTATCTCATAATATCATGCCTAATTCATTGTTGCGCAATAGTCTTGCAGCTGCAGTGCGTACGTTTATCAACAAGATAGATCAGCATGTGCTGAAGATAAATCTTCATACCGAAGGTCTGAATGAGAAACTGGATGAGAATATTGAAATAATGCTGTATCGCGTTGTGCAGGAATGTGTGAACAATGTTATCAAACATGCAAAAGCCAACATTTTGGATATTTCACTTATCAAAGATGGCCATGAAATATCTGTGACCATAGAAGATAACGGCATCGGTTTTGACACAACTGATAAAACGAAATTTGATGGTATCGGCATGAAAAATATTGCAAGCCGCATACAATACCTTAAAGGTACAGTAGAATGGGACAGCGGCCGTAACAAAGGTACGGTTGTATCCATACAGGTTCCTCTTACATGATAAAAAAGGGGAGCATGGCTCCCCTTTTTTATAAACATACTTTTTGACTATTTAGTGTCTGACATATACCGGCAGCAATTGTTTTCCTTTTTTTGTCTCCAGTTGCAAAATATACATACCTGTCGCGTAACTGCTTACATCCAGCTTATGGATTTGCCCGTTTATTTCGCTACTATATATTGTTACGCCCTGCATGGTTATCAGCTTACAAGCAGTTATACTTGTCGACGCCTGTACTTCAATATACTTATCGGCCGGATTAGGGAAAACACTTAATTCTTTCGTATCGATCCTGCTGACGCCATCAGGCCAGATGTTGACGGTGAAATCAACAGTATCTTTACCGCATTGGTTGGTTAATATCAGTTTGCCTTTATAGCTGCCATTAGCGGTATATGTATTAGTAGGAGACGTAGCTGTGCTGCTTTTACCATCGCCAAACAACCATTGGGTGGAGGTTACAAAACGGGGGTTAGCCATGGTAAACTTATAAGTATTGTGTGTCTGCATATCAATGGTAATACTATCCAGCTGCGGCAGTGAATCAACCTCTACCATTACTGTATCTTTCACGATACAGTTCTTGCCATCTTTAATGGTCAGGATATAATCACCGGTATTGGCTGCGGTAGCAGAAGGAATGTTTAATGTTGATGAACTCGACGATGCGCTGCCGGGTCCTGTCCATGTATAACTGTAACCACCGTTGCCGCCACTGGCCGATGCAGACAATGCGATCAGGTCGCCCAGGCATACCGGGCTGTTCGAATTGACAGTAGCAGTGAATTTAGAGGGTTCTATTACCGTTGCATAGAATGTGTCTTTACATCCTCCTGTTGCGGTTACAATGAGTGTATAACTTCCGCCACCAAGTCCGCTGATATTCTGTGTATTGGCGCTGAAGTTCGGGCCGGTCCAGTCGAAGCTGAAAGGCGAAGAGCCTCCCGTAGTAGACACATTGATCGCACCTGTCTTATTGCCATAGCAGTCGACATGAGTAATATTCATATTCACTGAAGGTGTTGTGCAACCACCCGAAGACGCCGGCGTGATAGTTAATGAGCCCGATGCTACATTATCAAATGTCTGGTTATTATTGCCATTAGCTACCAATCCTGATGCATAAAAGGTAATATTACCGGTAGTGGTAGCAGGAGATGTCCAGGGGAAATCCATTACGTTGGTAGTCTTTGGGTTGCTGTGCGATATATATGTACGACTGCTGATCGTATTGGTATGAAAACCCGATGGTATCGAACCCCAGGTATTAATATTGCTGCTATTGGAAGATTGTACGCAAACCATTTGCATACCATACCTCGTGCTGGAGCTGGTGCCGCTTGCACTGATCGTCAATCTTACCGTATAGCTCTTGCTTGAGGTGTAAGTGGTAACCGGGGTACTTCCATCCAGTAATTGAATAGTGGTAGACGGGTTGTATGAACCGCCGCTATGGCAGCCCGAGCCTGTTCCGCAGTTACCATTATCAAAAGGAGCATTTGTTCTGCCTCCATTGGAAACATAGGATCCGCTATAGTTGAACATAGATAAATAGGCGGTCACGACTACCATTAACAGGGAGAGGAATGTCTTGTTAAAATACTTCATTTTTTCTGTTGTTTACCTGAAGCTTAAACTTAATAAAGAAATCACATTGTCAATAACCTAATAAGTCTGAGCGCAAATTAAATTGCAGCGATTATTAACTTTCAGTTACTATTTTCAAGAAATTTAATTCCTTTTAAATACTGTACTATCAGCTTCTCGTCTTCCGTCGGCATACTACAGCCATATGCAAACCATAGCCCTTTCGCAGCAGCTTGTTTTTCCAGGTCTGCTCCATCGCAAAACGTCTTAATATGGCCAGCAGATACCGGTTGGTGAGCAGTTGGTAAATACCCAGGTCTCCTTTTGCATACACCAACGTTTCATAGCTTAGCACTTCAAAATGTGCAGAAAGTAACTGCAATAGCGCTTTTTTGTCGATAATGTTTTCAATGGGTTGTTCAGAATAATTCCCCCCTTTCCTGCGGTCAAAATAAAACTTGTTAGGCGTGGTGAGTATCAGCCAACCATCATGTTTCAAGATACGCGAGCATTCATCTATCAGCATTTCCTGTTCTTCAATATGCTCCAACACCTCCTGGCATATTATGATGTCAAATGAGTTGGCCGGATAACCGGTCTGTGTACCATCGCCATCCTTGTAGATAATACCGGGATACAATTGCCCGGCTACCTGCATAGCGCCCGGCGAAAGATCCAATCCATGTGCTTCTGCTCCGGTAATCGCCTGCCACAGCGGCACCAGCCTGCCATCACCACAACCAAGGTCCAGGAGCTTAAGTGCTGCCCCCGCAGACTTCTTTCGCACCATCAGCAACTTATCCATGATCCACTTGGCCCGGTTCAGTTTATAACTGCCCAATGGCTGCATACCCTGCCAGTAGCGGTCATAAAAGTCTTTTTGTGCCTGTAATGGTCCGGTCATCACTCTGTAGTTAACCTGTTAAAGATATACAAGTAAGCTCAGGACATAAAAAAACGCCCTGCTCAAAACAGGGCGTTGATATATTGAATATGATTGTTAGTTATACTTCTGTTTCCTTACGTTGAAAGTATTGCGGGTACTTTCAGCTACTTTATGCAGGTCAAAACTCAACCCTACTGTTACAGGAACTGCCAGTATTGAATATTCCAGTGTTTCGAAAGGCCTTACTGTAGGTGCTTCCACTTCTTTATCAAACTTGAAGTTGTAGTACCTGGCTGAAACATCCATAAAGAATGCTACATAGTCATTCATATAAGCATTGATACCTAACTGGCCACCTAGGCACATTCCATCACCACCATCAGGTCCGTTGTACGATTCATTTTCTGCATAATACAATGAATTATTCCTCGCAAAACCCCAGCCGGCAGCCACACCCAGGTAAATAGATGTCTTCTTGTTCAGTTGGAAATTCTTATTCAGGAATGCGCAGGCAGAAACTGTGTATTTAGCATAAACCAGTTTTTTCCCATCACCACCAATAGAATCGATCAACAGGTGGCGGTTAGGGAAACCCGGGTATTTTATTGATGATTTGCTGGACAGCTCATGCATATGCCCCACGATACCATATTGCCAATTCGTTATTGTAGTCCTTGTAAGTTTTGCGGTTGTGGCATAATTCAATATCGTTTGATCGCCTTTATATATCAAATTGCCTGTAGGAGCACCATTTACAGCACCACCTACACCTACGGCTAAACTCAATTTTTGTGCATTCGCGTTGTATGCCAAAAGCAACATTGACAATACTACCAGTCTTTTCATAAAAGGTTATTTAGATAAGCCTTGTTAATAACTTATTCAATTGTGTTCTAAAGTAAATAATTTATACAGTATTTCTAAACGTATATTTAAAAATATCATCAATATTTTCTGCCCGATGGGGTTGAAAGGCAGTTAATTAGCTATTTACAAGCCTTTCACTTCCTCTTGCTGGCGATCAATTTTTTCCCGGTTGGCCTTTTTCAGGGCGTGTAATTGCTCCATAAGGCCTGCATCGCTGATAGCCAGCATCTCTACTGCCAGCAGTCCGGCGTTGTGCGCCCCGTTTACCGCAACGGTAGCCACAGGCACATCATTGGGCATCTGCACAATAGACAAAAGGGAATCCCAACCATCAATAGAATTGCGCGATTTTACAGGCACGCCTATTACAGGCAGTGTAGTAAGCGCAGCCACCATACCGGGCAGATGCGCTGCCCCACCGGCGCCGGCAATTATCACTTTCAGCCCTTTATCCTGGGCTTTTTCACAATATTCATACATCCACTGCGGGCTGCGGTGCGCCGATACTACCGTAAACTCATACGGTACACCAAAGTTTTTCAATACGTCAGCCGCTGCTTTCATTACATCCTTATCAGAGCTGCTGCCCATGATTATACCTACTACAGGATTGCTCATACCGGTTATTTTATGCTGTTCCTTATTTCTTCCGCTTTAGATATAGCCTCAGATATGCTGTCACCATTTACGGTTATATGTCCTACTTTTCTGCCTTCCTTGCTGTTCTTCTTGCCATACCAATGCAGGTGCGCGTCCTTTGTGCCCAATGCTGCTTTAAATGTGCGTTCCAGCTCTTCTTTTTTACCTTCTGCAGGCTCTAAGATATTAATCATTACCGACTTTTTGTGCGCTGTAGTATCGCCCGGGGGCATACCTGTTATAGCGCGCAGCAGTTGCTCGTACTGCGAGGTTACACAAGCCTCTATAGTATGGTGTCCGCTGTTGTGCGGGCGTGGTGCCAGCTCATTCACTATCACTTTGTCATCCTGCGTCAGGAACATCTCTACAGCCACTATACCTACCAGTTCCAGCGCCTGTGCCGTTCTTACGGCCAGGTCGCGGGCCTGAGCAGCGTTGCGCTCTGTTATCTCGGCCGGCGCCAGCTGATAGTCCAGCAGGTTCAGCTTCTTGTTCACCACCATTTCAACGGGGTCGTAACATTTTATTTCGCCCAGTTCGTTGCGCGACACGATGACCGACAGCTCCTTCCTTATCTCTACCAGTTCTTCCAGCACGCAAGGCGCATCAAAGGCCTCTGCAAAGTCAGCAGGCGTGCGCAGCATCATTACACCTTTACCATCATATCCGTCACGGCACAGCTTCAGGCAGGCGGGCAGCCTGTCTTTGTAGCTTTCCAGCTCTTTTTTGTCCTTTATCAGCATACCGCCCGCCACGGGAATATCATGTTGTTGCAAAAACTCCTTCTGGCTGTATTTGTCCTGCACTATCCTTATCACCTGCGGACTGGGGTGCACCTGCACACCTTGTTTGGCAAGCTCTTCCAGTGCATCTACATTCACCGCTTCTTTTTCAATGGTCATGATATGCTTGCCCTTACCAAAGGCCAGTACATCATCATAATTCAGCGGGTCGCCCACCACGAAATTGCTGGTGTAGCGTGCTGCATTGGAATCCGTAGTTACATCCAATACATGTATATATATCCCGAAATCAACCGCGTGGCGAATCAGCATGGCGCCTAACTGACCTCCGCCAAGTACGCCGATATGTATTTCCTTGTCTAACATCAGGCTGCAAATTTAGCGCATGCGGGGGGGATAACCTATATATAAGGGCAACTCTTATGCAGCGGTGAGATTTGAAACCCCTACCTTTATTACAGACCAGAATACATGAGACACACCCCCGTCTATATATGCCTCATCTTGTCATGTATCTTATATACATCGGCACAGGCGCAGGTGTGGCCCCGCAACCGCGACTCGCTGCATTACAGGCTCATAGGCTTCAGCGTGCCGCAACACGAAAAAGCCACTACCTACACCCTCCAGGTTTTTCCTTATGCTGAGGACAGCCGTACAATACTGGCGTCAACACCATTGCTGCAGCAGGACGATACCGGCAACCACATCATAGCCACTGTGCCGGAGTTTGGCAAAAGCTATTGCTGGAGGGTGCTGTACAAAAAGCGTAAACATAAATACATCGACTCGACAGGCATTTTCTTTTTCACCGTGCGCAGCAATCCGTATTCCGATACCAACATCACCAAACTGCGGATACTTACCCCCGCGAGTGATGCGCATAAAGACCTCATGGTGTTCAACGACAACTCAAGGACGCTGTACAATATGCAGGGCGAGGCGTTATGGTTCCTGCCGGATATACCGGGCATCAGCAACAACAATTATAAGATACGCGACCTGAAGCTGACACCACAAAACACCATCACCTTCCTCTCGGCAGATATATATGCCTGCGAAATAGATTACAACGGGCATATGCTGTGGCAGGCGCCTGACGACGGCAAGGTAAGCGGAGAGAACATGGAACACTACCACCATGAGCTCACCCGCCTGGGCAACGGACATTATATGATGGCGGGCAACAAGACTATGCCACGAAAACTGCCGGAATACGTCAGCAGGCATACGTCGTCCGAAAGGAAAATATATGCCGGTGAGGACGGGTATTATATAGACACCGAAGCCGGAACGCTGATAGAATATGACAGTGCGGGCAACGTTGTATGGTCGTGGGTATCGGGAGAACATTTTAACGACTCAGACCTGTTCACCCCACTGCCCGATGGTAGTTTATTTACCGATACCCACCTGAATGGTTTTTTCTTCAACGAGGCAGACAGTGTGATCTACGCCAGCTTCCGCGACGTGAGTCGTATCGTGAAAATAAGCTACCCTTCGGGAAAGGTCATCAACTCTTATGGCAGCGGCTACTCGCACAATCCCGGTGTGCATGGCGATAGTTTGTTCTATGGGCAGCACGCATGCCGTATCAATAACGAGGGTAACCTCTACCTCTTCAACAACAATTACAGCAGGCGCACATGGGTGGGTAAGAAACCCCGATCGCATATTGTTATACTGAAAGAGCCACAGGGTGACAGTACAGAACCGCAACTACTCTGGAGCTTCAACTGCGATATAGACAGCTTCGCCAGTGGGCACTCTACACGTGGCGGTAATGTGTACGAGCTGCGCAACGGTGACATACTGGTGTGCATGGGCGCACCCAACAGGTATTTCATAGTGAACCGTAACAAGCAGGTAGTATGGAACGCACTGCTGGAACTGAGAAGAACACCCCACAGGCTCATAACACCAGCCTACAGGATGAGCCCGCTGTATACCGACCAGTTGCCGGGGTTACTGTACAGGTAATTGTGTACACGTCTCTGCGAGGCACGAAGCAGTCTCGCGGAATGTGCGCTACTTGTTGCTGTCTGCAATAAAGTTGTATATCCTTTCTGCTATTTCTTTTGCTTCTTTACTTAAGTCTGTTTCACTCTTAATATACTCCCCCACTTGTCTCAACGTCTCGCTGAGACCCCAGATAAATAAAGCATCCCGCTTCCCCTTACATCCCCTCCACAAACTCATGCATACTCATGCCGAAGGCATGGGCTAATTCGTACAGAGTGGTGACGGGCAGGTCTGTACCTGCTTCGTAGGTAGTGTATAGTTTATGTTACGAGTCCCCCTATCCCCCTGAAGGGGCTATTCAAATGAATTATTTCCGCACGAGTTGGATATGTACAATTCTAGACACCATGTCTCCCCTTCAGGGGGATAGGGGGAAAACCAATAAGTATCATCAATATTTTTTACGCGCACCCCTTGCTGTATGAAATACCGAAACAATTCGTACCAGTTTTTTACGTTTGTCTATACGGTAGATAATAAGCACAGGGAAAACGGCAACTAAAGTTTCCCTGTAGTACTTATATTTTGCGGGGAATAATTCAGGGCTATGCTCTATCGTCTCTATTTTACGATACACTTCAGCAACAAAACGGTCACCAAGACCTTTTTGCCTGTCTTCATACCAATTCCATGAATGAATGATCTCTTTAGCTGCCCTGGTAGATAGTATAGTAGTATATACTGACTTATCAGCCATATTTCTTTTTTCTCGCCTTATCTATTGCTGCAGACAGCTCTTCTTTACTCAGCCCTTTATCTTTTCCTGAAACAAGTGCCTCGTAACGTTCTTCCAGTTCGGCTACCATGTGTTTATCTTTCCACCACTCGCTGGCTCCTTCAATATCATCTTCAAGCAGGCGGTAGATAGCTTTCAGCTTTTTATCATCCGCCTCCCTGATGTAATCATACAATTTTGTCCGTAATGCAGTAGATGTCATAACACCAGTATTAATACTTGCAATTTACCGATTTCAGGCCAGGTTACCATACCGGCATTTAATACCCTCACCAACAAATAACAAAACATTACATCCTGCTTCCTTATTTTCAGGTTATGAAAATATCCGCTTATACTACCCTCTTTATCCTCATGTTGGTGTTCTTCACCAACATGCCCGTTACAGACTGTATTGCAGGTGAAGGAAACACTTCAACAACAAAAGTAGTTTCTGCCACAACCCAAACAGGTCTGCCATATGCCGTAGTTACAAGCCACTCGGGCAAAGGGATATATACTGACGAGCAGGGCGTGTTCGACGCAACTGTATTTCCGGCCGGTGACAGCCTAACCTTTTATTGCGTAGGTTATGAGCGGGTAACACGCTCCGCCGGGCAACTGCCGGGAACAATCGCATTGCAACCGCTGAGCCGGACAATGAACGAAGTGGTGATCAGCGCCAACACACCTGTAAAAACCATACCCTACCCCAAACGGGGTATGCCTTCTACCTGGTCCAGCAGTGTGGGCATGGAGCTGGCCACCCGCATTCCTTTTCCGCCTGAGGACAGCGGGAAGCTAAAAAAGCTGACCGAGGTACGCATCAGGATTAAGCAACTGAACGAAGAAAACCCCTGCAGGCTGCATATATATGCTGCAACTCCAGCAGATACACCGGGCGAGGAACTACTGACAAAAGATATCCTGCTCACAAAGAAAGACGCCAATCTTATTGCGTTCCGCAAAGACCTGTCAGGCGAAGATATTTATGTTTCATCCTCATCTGTATTTGTAGGTATTGAGTGGATAGGCCACACAAAAAGGGCCGAACTTAAAGAGCAAGGCAAACATATCCATACGGCACCCTTCCTGCGCATGACGCAATATATCCCTGAGATCAGAACCTATATGCGGTTCCTCGGCGGCCACGGGTGGCTCCCCGAAAAAGCCCTCCCGGGAGAGAAGAATCCTGCCAATATGGTCGTATCACTCAGCTACAGGTAAGCGCAAACTACCCTTACACAGTAAAACACACTCCTGGTCTCACGGGAATATCATCCCGCTATAGCTGAAAAGACGATAGGGGGAAAAAGCAGGTAGTACCAAAAATTGTTGCAAGTGAAGAATGTACGGCAACGACAAAAATATAGATACATTATTAGTAAAGTTGTAAGTGTACAAAACAGAGGTAATTTATTTTAGTCTCCCCGGAATATCATCCCGCTTCGGCGGGAGGGTGATAGGTGGAAATACGTTCCTCACAGGTCTTCTGTATAAGCACCCTGACAAATCGCACACTCTTCACTTATTTAAATTTGCATTTAATGGCAATTAATTGTATTTTTGCTTTAGTAAATAAACTCAGAGACTAGAGTATCATCACCATGCTACAAAAAAACATTATAAATAATATCTATACTCAGCCCGGCCCTCAAAGCCGGGCTTTTTCTTATTTGTTAAGTACAGTCAGCCTTCCCTTTTACTTAACATTACTTAACAGTTTGTTCTCAATAAACTCATTATCAGATATTTGCAAAGGTCCTGTATTCCCCTCAGTTAAACCCCCATTTCAGTTACTTAACAATTTTAACTTTTTTCTCTGCCTGCGTAGGGGTAAAGAACTCGCAGGGAGTCATCTTACTATGTATGCCATGGGTGAAGCAACTATCTTTGCGGGTAAATCAGTACAAAAGCACATGCCGGACATCGGTATAACTATACATAATACTGACACCACAGCAGTATTCGAACAGGTTTTTAAAGAGCACTTTAAGAATCTGCACGCCTACGCCTGCTCTATATTAAAAGACAGTGACGATGCGGAGGAAATGGTGCAGAACGTTTTTTATAAGCTCTGGGAGAAAAAGGACAAAATAGGCGAATTGCAGTCGGTACCGGCCTACCTGTACCGCTCCGTACACAACGAGTGTATGAACTTCGTGAAGCACGAAAAGGTAAAAATGGCCTACGAGGCGCATGCCGTACACCATGGTAACATAGCCAGCCGCCCAGAAGACAATGCCGATACCAAGCAACTGGAAAAGCGCATTGGCGAGGCCCTGGCAGACCTGCCCGAGCAGTGCCGCACTATCTTCCAGATGAGCCGCTTTGAAGAGCTGAAGTACAGGGAGATAGCAGACAAAATGGGCCTGTCAGTAAAAACGGTAGAGAACCAGATGGGTAAGGCCTTGAAAATATTACGAACAAAACTTGCAGACTATATCAGCGTTATAGGGCTGTTTTTAATAACCCTGGTAAACTAAACGAAAATGAACAGCAAACACAACCATATTGACGAGGGCCTGCTGGTAAAACAGTTGCTGGGCGAAGCTACAGAGGCCGAGCAGGCAGCAGTGCAGGCATGGATAGAGGCAGATGAGGCCAACAGGAAACATTACGAGCAGTTCCGCCGTGTGTGGAACGACAGTAAGCTACTGGCAGCAAAAAGCACGGTGGACGAGAACGAAGCATGGACACGCTTTCAGCAAAGGGTGAAGGCTGAAGAGCAACCAGCCACCAAAACAATACCACTCTCCGGCAATAAATTCAACTGGATGCGCGTAGCGGCTTCTCTGGTATTCCTTATAGGTTTCGGCTGGCTTACTTATTACACATTCATGGGCAGCACCACTACTTACATAGCACAGGGAACAGTAACTACCGAGACCCTGCCCGATGGTACGGTGGTAACACTCAATGCAGGTGCGTCTGTAACATTCGACAGCAAATTCAGCGGTAATACACGTGATGTTAAACTGGAGGGCGAGGCGTTCTTTGATGTGACCCCCAACAAGAAAAAGCCATTTATCATAACAACAGATAATGCCAGCATCAAAGTAGTGGGTACTTCATTCAATGTAAAAAGCTCAGAAAAAATAACAGAGGTGATAGTAGAGACGGGCATCGTAGAGGTAAGTAAAAAGAAGGCGATGGTAAAACTTACCCCCGGCGAAAAAACAACCGTATTGCAAAACAGCGAAAAACTGGTAAAAGAGAAAGTGGACGATGTGCTGTATAACTACTACCGCACCAAAGAACTGGTGTGTAAGAACACTCCATTGTGGCGACTGGTAAATGTGTTGAACGATGCATATGACGTGCAGATAACCATAGGCGACCCATCTTTGAAAGACAGGCCGATAACCACGACTTTCAAAAATGAACCGATAGAAAGCATCCTGGACGTTATCAGCCAGTCGCTGAATGTGACCATAGAGAAGGAAGGGAAATACATTACGATAAAATAATCCGGCAACGGGAATGAGACCTGCATTACGCTTAGTTACTATAATACTGATAACCATTGCACCCTTTGTATGTGGCGCGCAATCGTACCTGAACAAAGGTGTATCTGTAAAAGCAAAACAAAAACCCCTTGGCGAAGTGCTGGACATCATCGGCAAGCAAGGGGGATTTTTCTTTTCGTACAACAGCAATATCGTTCCCGCCGATAGCCTGATCGATATTGACGTCTGGAACAAGACGGTAAAACAAACCCTTGATGTTATTTTCAAAGGCAGGTTCGAATATAAAGTAACCGGTAGTCACGTTATCATTCAATACCCTTCGCAGGGACAATACTGGTATGTAAGCGGCTATATAACAGACGAGCTGACCGGGCAACGTGTGCGTGATGTGAGTGTGTTTGAGACCAACCAGTTGGTAGCCTGTATGACAAACGACCAGGGTTACTTCAAACTCAGGCTGAAAGAGAGGACACCAACTACCTCCATCGCTGTCAGCAAATCATTATATCGCGACACCTTCGTCAATGTCATGCCCGGTGTAGACCAGGAAGTTAAGGTGAGTATCAGCCCGAAAAACATTGAGCTGAACGACGTGGTCATCAGTAGTAAAGACAACTTTGTAGAAGGCACATGGTTCGGCAAGTTTTTCCTTTCGTCCAAACAAAGGATGCAGAGCCTGAACCTGAACAAGTTTTTTGTTGAAATGCCTGTCCAGGGTTCTATAGTACCGGGGTTGAGTTCTCAGGGCAAAATGGCCTCGCAGATGATCAACAGCTTATCCTTCAATCTTGTGGGTGGTTACACTGCCGGTGTAGAAGGTGTTGAGATAGGTGGCATATTCAACATCAACAAAAAGGATGTAAAATATGTGCAGATGGCGGGTGTACTCAACATGGTAGGCGGCGACATGAAAGGCGTACAGGCAGCGTGTATCGTTAATACAGTACTGGATACGGCAGTAGGTATACAAATGGCGGGCATTGGCAACGTAGTGCGCAAATCGGTGACCGGTGTTCAAAGCGCGGGTATATACAATCTTGCCGTTGGCCGTGTTAGGGGCACACAATTGGCGGGCATTCTCAATACGGCCATAGATAGTTTCACCGGGCTGCAGGGTGCAGGCATTCTCAACTCGAGTATACAAAAATATACCGGTGTGCAAATGGCCGGTGTGCTGAATGGCGCAATACAGGATGTAACTGGCTTGCAGGCAGCAGGTATAGTGAATGTCTGTGTGAAAGATGTAAAAGGTGCACAGTTGGCGGGTAATGTCAATGTATGTATCGGCACTATGCGCGGCATACAGGCAGCTAGCCTGGTCAACTATGCCACGCGCGTAAAAGGGGTGCAGTTAGGCCTCGTTAATATCGCCGACAGTTCATCGGGCGCAGCAATAGGGCTGTTCAGTTTTGTACTGAAAGGCTATCACAAATTCACCATCGCCACCAACGAGTCGATGCCTTATACCATGTCCGTAAAAACAGGTACCAAATGGCTGCACAATGTCTACACAGTAGGTTGCAATTTCGACGATAGGAATAAAAAGTACATGATAGGTATGGGCTTTGGCAGTGAGTTGCCGTTGAGCAAAAGGTTCACCATCAATCCCGAACTGACGGGGCACGGTATATACTTAGGTAGCTGGGAAGAACTCAACTCTATGGTCAGGCTGCAGGCGAATGTCAATGTACATTTCGGCAAGTATGTTTCTTTATATGCAGGCCCTTCATTTGTCATGTACTGGGACAACAAACAACCCAAAGTAGATGGATTTGCCACTGAGGTATTGCCTGCAGGGTATAAAAAGAATAACTACAGCACCGGTCTCAGCAGCTGGATAGGCTGGCAGGCGGGTATCACAGTTTTTTAAACGATCCGCATAGGGGTATACAGCCCCGTGGGTGTCATTATTTCAAATAGCAAAACAATGACATTAAGATCTTTAACAGCAATCGCATTATTACTTTCAGCTACCGGGTTGCATGCGCAGGAAGGAGGCAAGATAAAAGAAAGTAACGCTCATATTGGTTTTATCTACCCGCTCAGTACCAACTGGGTAGATGCAATCAACTATAAGAACAGGTTCTCTCTTCATGCCATAGCCGGGGTTTCTGCAGGAGAAGAAGGCTTTTGCGCATCAGGCACCGCCAATATCATCAGGTATGACGGCAATGGAGCGGTACTGGCAGGCTCCTGCAATGTGATACTGGATAACGCCAAAGGTTTCCAGGCAGCAGGTTTCGCCAACTTTATTAAAAACGAAGCTATCGGTATGCAGGCCGCAGGGTTTGCCAATATCACTGGTCGTGGCCGTGGTTTGCAGGCCGGTGGATTCGCCAACATCAATACAGGTAAATACCGCGGTGTTCAGCTTGGTGGTTTCATGAACCTGTCTAAAAAGATAGAAGGTTTCCAGGCAGCAGGATTTCTGAACGTTGCTGATAAAGTAACGGGCACACAGGCAGCAGGGTTTGGCAATGTTGCAGGCGATGTGAATGGTGTACAGCTATCAGGCTATTTCAACAAAGCCGGAAATGTGCACTCACAGGCATCGGGTTTCCTCAATATCGCGAAGAATGTAAAAGGCGTGCAGGTATCAGGCTTTATGAATATCGCTGATAGTTGCGATTTCCCTATCGGTCTGATTAACATCAGCAGGAAAGGTGAGAAATTTCTGGGTGTAACATTTGACGACTACTATACAACCATGGTTACATTCCGATCAGGTGGTAAATACCTGTATGGCATTGTAGGTGCGGGCGCCAACTTCAGTTATGCAGACCCTGTTTATGCTCTTGAAGCAGGTATGGGTGGACACATTCCTGTGGCTAAGCATTTCCGCTTTAACCTTGAATTGTCGACTATCTCTTTGTCCGACTTCTGGAACTCTGTGCAGGTGGATAATTCATTCAGGGTGATGCCTGCACTGAAGTTGGGTGAAAGACTCGAGATATTTGCAGGCCCGGTATTCCATTACACATTCTCAGACGACCTGCAATATTTCAACGCCAGAACCAACTACCTGTGGAGCAGATCGCAACCCGGCTACTACCAGAGTATGCACATAGGAGGCCTGGCAGGTTTGCATTTCGACATATAGGGTAACACTAAATAGTCAACGCTCATACTGTTCATCAATACATGACAGGTAGCACCGCTTTGCCTGTATAAAAAACCAGAGATCATGTTCAGAAAATTCATCTTATCAACACTGATACTATCCGGCATATATACAAACTATGTATCGGCTCAAGATAAAGAAACAACAGTAGTCAAAGCCTTTACACAGAAGGTACGCGGCCGTGTGCTGGATGCGGAATCCAACCAGCCGCTTGCAGGTGTGGTAGTCATCACAAAATCGAACAACCAGCTTAACGGCATGACCGATGGTGACGGCTATTACACGATACAGAATGTACCCATAGGCAGGCAATCATTCCTGTTTCAGTATGCAGGTTATGAGCCAGCCACCATACACGAAGTAATGGTAACATCAGGCAAAGAGCTGGAGCTGAACATTTCACTTACAGAACGCCTGCATCAACTGGACGAAGTGACCATAACTGCTACCAACAAAGACGGTAAGGCTGAAAATGAATTCGCGACCATCAGTGCACGTTCTATTTCTGTTGAAGAGACCAAACGTTATGCTGCAGCCTTTTCAGATCCTGCGCGGATGGCGCAGAACTTTATGGGCGTATCCAATGGCGGCGATATGTTCAATGGAATTATCGTTCGTGGTAACTCTCCCAAAAACGTTCTTTGGCGGCTGGAGGGAATAGAGATACCGAACCCCAATCACTTCAGCTCGCTGGGTACTACAGGAGGCGCAATAAGTATGCTGAATGCAAATGTGCTGGGTGTTTCAGATTTCTATACCGGAGCCTTCCCGGCAGAGATGGGTAATGCATTGTCAGGCGTTTTTGACATGAAGTTCCGTAACGGGAATACTGAAAAACATGAACATACTTTTCAGCTGAGCGCATTAGGTACAGAGCTGGCCAGCGAAGGCCCGTTTAAAAAAGGTGGCAGATCTTCTTACCTGTTCAACTATCGCTACTCTACCCTTGCGCTGCTGGATAATATTGTAAGCTTTGGCGGTGTACTACCTAAGTACCAGGATGCATCCCTGAAACTCAACTTTCCTACAGAGAAAGCTGGTACATTCTCAGTATGGGCACTGGGTGGGTACAACAGCGCTTATAAAGACCCGGACAAAGACAGCACATTGTGGACCGACGACAACCCTAATTTTGTACTGAAGGGAGATAATATGATGGGAGTTGCCGGTATCAACCACGTGTATTTCACGGGAAAGAATTCTTATATCAAAACTATCATATCAAGCTCATACGAAAGCAATAAAGAACTGGTAGATACACTTAACCCTACGCAGGATTACCGCCCCATTCATGTAAGCGATGAATCATTCATCAACAACACCTACAAGCTATCCATACTCTACAACACAAAACTAAACAGTAAGAATACAGTTCGTTTCGGAGCAATAGCGCAACAACTGGCTTACAGACTGGACAACAACTTTTATGACGAAAGCCAGGACGTATGGAAATCTGTACTGAAAGGAGACGGGTCCACACAATTTTACCAGGCTTACGCGCAATGGAAACATCGTATGTCTGAGCACATGACCCTGACAGGTGGCGTACATGGTTCTTACTATGCACTCAATGGCAAATACAGTATTGAGCCAAGGGTAGCCGCTGTTTACACTTCAGGCAAAAACACATGGTCTGTTGCTACGGGGCTGCACAGCAAGCCGGAACACATCTCTACCTACCTGTTCCAGAACAACCAACAAGGACAGGCTGCCACCTACCCTAATAAGAACCTCGACCTGCTGAAAGCATATCACGCCATTGCGGGATATGAAAGGCTACTACCATTAAAAATGCGATTCAAAACAGAAGTGTACTACCAGTACCTGTATGACATACCGGTAGAAAAAAACAGCAATTCCGGTTTCTCCATCATCAACGCAATGGATATATACTCGCTGTACAACACCAACCAATTGGTAAGTACAGGCACAGGGCAAAACTATGGTATTGACATGAGCATCGAGCGCCCGTTTGCAGACAACTACTACCTGCTGGCAACGGCATCCCTATTCAAGTCTACCTATACCGACTATTATGGCGATGTGTACAACACAACCTTCAACCGTGGTTACCAGTTGAACATTGTAGGAGGTAAAGAATTTGTAGTGGACAGGAAAGGCAGAAAGATACTTGGCCTGAATGGTAAGGTGTTATACAGTGGCGGGATGAGACAATCACCTATTGACATCAGCACATCAAGACAAACAGGGGAAACGGTTTATATACCCAAACAATACTTCACCGACCAGGTGCCTGCATACTATCGTTTTGACCTGGGTGTGTATTACAAGATCAACAGGAAACGCGTAACCCATAGTATACAATTAGATATACAGAACGTAACCAACAGGGCTAATTTCTATTACTCTTATTACGACAATAAAGCCGGGGCCGTCAAAACTGTTAACCAGCTGGGCATATTCCCTAACATCGCCTACCGCATAGATTTTTAAGCATTCACGCAAGCAGACCATGCATAGATGCCGCGCCGTATTCTTACCGTGCGGCTTTTTAAAGCTTTACTTTACGATTAGCAATATCGGCAAACTCTTATTAATACATTAGCAATATTTTTGCCCCTGAAATGATAAAGGAACTACTGGCATATATCAGTCACAGACTTGATGAAGAGATAAAACTGGAAGAGATGTCTCGTCTTACGGGTTACTCTCCGTTTCACCTGCACAGGGTAATAAAACAAGAACTGGGCATGACCATAGGCGCCTTCATCAAACAACAGCGTATAGAAACTGCGGCACAGTTGCTGGTACTCACAGATACCCCGATAGCTGAAATAAAATACCTGGTAGGTTACACCAACGACAGTAGCTTCTCAAAAGCATTCAGTAGTATCATGAATGTATCACCCCGGAATTTTCGAGCAAATAATATTCTGAAAAAAGAAGCAAATGGATTATCCGTCAACTATCTGTCTCTCAGCTACGATATACAACAACTGCTAAAACAGGAGGCAATAATCTTTCCTTGCATAGGCGACTATTTTGATAAAAGTATCTACAAAGTTTGGAAAGATGTTGAGGATTACCTGGATCATGAACAACTGAACAAAAAAGACTTTGACTACTATGGCATTTTGCATAACTGTCAGAATGTAACCCCCGGTCCGTCCAGGTATGACGCAGCCATTGTGCCCAAAAACAAAAAGGCCTTACAGGGTAAAAAGTATTTCAGGAGTACTATACCGGGAGGAAAATTTGCTCGTTACAAATTCTGTTGCCCGGTTGACAAGTATAAAGAATACACCTTACTGGTAAACAAACACATGAATGAAGAAGCATGCCTGAAACACGGAACAGGAATTTCTTATTTCAGGTTTAGCTCACTGCCCAACCACGAAGATCCTGATAATTTACTCATAGAATGGTTCCTTCCCGTAAAACAATATTGAATTAAAAACTTGTCGTTTTTATTCAATGCCGGCATATATCACTCATTTTACTTTTGCACAAAAAATATATAAAATGAAACAGAATCGTAACAACGTTTTCAACCTCATACACAAAGGCCTGCGTGGCTTGTTGTATGACACTGCTATGCGCATACAGCGCGAAGATTTCAGCACCAATACTGCTACTGAAACAATTGAACAAGTGAACCTTGTCCTTAATTTGTTTGATGAACATGCACATCATGAAGACAAGTATCTTTTACCATTGGTACAAAAACATAATGCCGCTCTTGTGCAGGGTTTTGAAAAAGACCATGTTGTTGACCATGAATTATCTGAAAAACTAAGGGCACTGACAAAAAGCTGGACTGAAGCAAAAACTGCGGATGAGAAACTGGAAACCGGCCGCAACATCTTTATGGCTTTCAATGAGTTCATTGCTTTTAACCTGTACCATATGAACAATGAGGAAGGTATACTGCTGTTTACATTATGGAAACATTATACAGATGAAGAATTACATGAAGCAGAAGTAGCTATTGTGACCAGTATACCAATAGATATCCTGATGATAGAAAGTACCTGGATGATGCGCAGCCTGAATGACGCAGAAATAACCGGCTGGTTAACAGGCGTTAAGCTGCATGCGCCCGGAGAGGCATTTGACGCATACAAACAACTGGCTATTAGTGAATTATCAGCAGAAAGGTGGCTGGCTATCTCTGCAGCTATTGAAAATGTTGCTTCTGCCGTAACAGTCTGATTATGTCGGATTTTTTCAATCACTTGTGAAAATATCATGATACTTTTGCAAATCATATTTGAATTGGCCGCTTACAAACGTTCAAAACACAGCATATGATCATCTCTTATAGGGAATATAAACCATCTACCGACCTGCAACCATATGTCGAAAGCTATTGGTACCAGGAATTTGACGGTAACAATGACGAGGAATCGCCATTGCAGGTTTGCCTGCCGTTGGGCATGGCCCAGATCATTATTAACCTGGAAGGAGATAAATGCCTGGTGGGTACAGACGGGAACGTTCAATACTTGCCGGAGATATTTGTTGTAGGCCTTTATACCGATAAGGTAATATGGAAAACCAAAGGGCATTCTACCTACTTTGGCATATGTCTTAAACCGGAAAGTATAGAGCGTTTGTTCAAAGCGCCGGTGTCTACCATGTTCAATGGATATGCAGAGCTGAGTTGTTTCCTGGATAAAAGCATACACTCATTTACAGATAGTTTGTTTGGTGCGGCGGATGTGTACAAACTCATAGACGCGTCTGAGCAGTTCCTGCGATCAAGACTGAGCCTCAACTATTCTACTAAACCTTATCTTGCTGCAGCAACTGACATCATTCGCAACAGTAAGGGACAAATAAGTGTAGACCAGCTATGCAAAACACTCTATGTCAGCGAAAGGCAACTGCAACGAAGCTTTAAAGAAGTATATGGTACAGGACCTAAAACCTATACGCGTATCATTCGTTTCAGACACGCATATGAATACGCACAGCAAGTAAAGAACGATAACCTGTCCTGGTTAGATATATCACATAGTTTCGGGTATGCAGACCAGGCGCACTTCATTCGTGATTTTAAACAATTCACAGGTACTATCCCTTCAAGCATAGTAGCCGAAGGGAATCAGTTCTACCAACTCAGCAATATTACAGACCAATAATGAGCTATTGTCTTAAAAGGCTATTACAATAAGAATATTTTATTAACAACAATAAAACGACAATAAATTAAATTATGAAAAATATAGTTTATGTAGTATTACTTGCGCTACCGGTTGCACTCATCGGCTGCGCTGGCAGTAATAAAGAAAAGCAACCTTACGATAAAGACCTGGAAGCACAGGTAAGTAAGATACATCGCGGCGAGTACCTTGTAACCATAGCCGGATGTGGTGACTGCCATACGCCTAAGGTCATGACAGCACAAGGGCCACAACCCGACATGGAGAGGTACCTGTCCGGTTACAACGCCAATAACCCGTTGGGTGAATATGACACTACACTGGCGCAAAGTGGCCGTTGGGCACTCTTTAGTGGAGAGATGACTGCCGCGGCCGGCCCGTGGGGGGTATCTTTTGCCGCCAATCTGACGCCCGATGGTACCGGTTTAGGAAACTGGAGCCTGGAAAACTTCCGAACGGCTCTGAGAAAAGGTAAATACAAAGGAATAGAAAGCTCAAGGCCCCTGTTACCGCCTATGCCATGGCAAAACTATGCACAGTTTTCAGACCAGGACATCGAAGCGATATTTGAATACCTGAAAAGTATTAAGCCTGTTGAGAACCTGGTGCCGCAGGCCATTGCCCCTAAAATGTAATACCTTCCATGTAAGACAGACATATTAACATGTATTTAGCCGTACAGCATTCCTGCGGTGCGGCTTTTTTTATGAATCTATCGAGTACTCTGTAGTATCTGCACTATTGGTTATCTCCCTGATCACCAGGTCCAGTTCGTTGGCAGAGATCAGCATCTTATCAAGTATTTCCTCTTTTTCTTCCACGCTGTGCTCCTCATCTTTCAGCAAATGTATTAGCCCCATAAGGCTGGCCAAAGGTGCACGCACTACGTGCGATTGCATCCATGCTATCTCGTTCAGCTTTTCATTCTGCTTTTCTACAGCATCAATGTATCTCAACTGGCGGGTGATGTCGTTGGCAATAATTATCTGCGCCTTGATGCCTTTGTAATCTATATCAGTACCCTGTGTGTACACGTATATCAACTCGCCGTCTTTCTTCTTATGCCTGTGTATACCCGTAGAGTGGGCCATGTCCGAACGCTTGGGCAGGTTCAGTTTCGACTCCAGCAGTTCCACATCCTCATCATGTTCTATCTGTAGTATGGTCATACTGGAGAATTCACCCTGCGTATACCCATAATGCGCTATGGCAGCATTATTTATATCCAGTATCTTATCTGTCTCTGGTTGGTATATAAATACCGGCATCGGGCTGGATTCGAACAGCGTTTTATACTTCTGTTCCGAACGTATCAGTTCCTGTTCACTTTCCTGTAGCCTGGTTATTTTCAATTGCAACTCTTTGCTGTGCCGCTTTACTAAAAAATGCAGCAACAATGCGGTAACACCAACATAGATAAGCCCTTTGAATGTCTGTAATTTAGACAGTAACGCTACATTATGGCTGAATATCCGCTCCAGTAAACTATCGCTGAAGTATATCCACAAAATACCAAAAACCAGGTACACAAACGTTACCCTGAACACCGTTTTAAGATGCATGCTTATCCTCCGCTAAAACTTATGTAATGAAATAATTATCCTCTGTAATGTGGGCGAAGGTCTGCATTTTTCTACAAAACGTAAAAAAACAAATAAATCGTTGTTATATAACAGTTTATAACGCATAGCCTCATACATCGTGCCTGTTTCACTAGCACATGAAATAAAAAAGGGCATAAGTGAAAACACTTATGCCCTTTCTGTCAATATGCTTATCTCTTATTCCGGTTTGGGTGTAAACACCAGTGGTTTGGTTATTTCCTTGCCGTCGCGCTTGAAAGTGATGGTTGTTTTGTCGCCTTCTTCAAACTTGCCCAGCGCCTCCATATAGGTCTGTATGCCACGTATCTCATTATCACCCATTTTGATGATAATATCGCCACCTTTCAGGCCCGCATTTGCGGCCGGGCGACCATCGGTCACTCCATCTATCCTCAGTCCGCCGTCGTTGAAAGCGTAATCAGGCATCACACCCAGCGTTACTTTAAAACGAACTTTTCCTACCGTTGTCTGCTTGGTTTCCCTGAAGGCGGGTTTGCTCATACCATCCATTTGCTTCACAATGTCAAATATGTAGTGCATCACCGCAGCTTCACCTTCGTAATTTATCTTATCAGCATCATCGCTTGGCTTATGATAATCAGAGTGCGTACCCGTGAAGAAGAACAACACAGGTATCCCCTTGTAGTAAAAAGAAGTATGGTCAGAAGGACCTACACCTGAACTGTCTAAACCAATCTTAAAACGCTCATCGTTGGTGTTTACCACCTTGCCCCATACGGGCGAAGTACCTACACCACCCACCGTCAGCGAATGCGTGCTGTCGTTCAGCCTACCCACCATATCCATATTGATCATATAGGCTACTTTATTGCTGTCCAGTCCCAGTTCTTCCACTATCTTCTTCGAGCCTATCAGCCCCAGTTCTTCGGCCGAGAAGTGCATAAATACGTAGTTGTAATTTTTCAGCCCTGCGTCTTTCACCCATCCTGCTATCTGCATGAGGGCAGCCGTACCGCTGGCGTTGTCATCGGCACCATTGTGTATAGAACCGTCTTTCTTGGCATACAGGCTGTTGCCGTCCTCACCATGGCCCAGGTGATCGTAGTGCGCACCCAGCACCACGGTATACTTGGCACCGTTGTCTATGCTGAACAATACGTTGTGCCCCGTCAGTTCTTTGTCTTTCAGGTCAGCTTCAAAAGCCAGCTGTACAGACGCTCCCAGGTGCGGGAACACATATTGCTTATAACCCTTGTAAGTGATATAAGCCACAGGAATACTCAGCGCCTCATACTCGGTTTTCTTGTTGAACACCGCAGGATATTTAGCGTCATACTCATCGTAGAACACTACCGCTTTCGCGCCCTGCTTTACCGCTTCTTCGCAACGCTCAAAAGCATCCTTCTCCCAGTTGAAGTGCGGGTCTTTGGACTGCTCCTCATCTTCAAACATAGGCTCCATCCATATCTTTCCGCCTTCCATCACGCCGGGCGTCACATCGCTGGCGGCCTTGCCATTGGCGCTGAACGATATCGGGAACCACTCACCTTTTACCAGCTCCTTACCATTCACCGTCATATGATTATCGGCGCCACGCGTGCGGCCTATGGTAAAGGTGAACGGGTACAGATCCTTACTCTTGTAAGTAGCAATGCCCTGCTGTTCATAGTATTTAGTGATGTAGTCAGAGGCAAGCTTTTCGCCCTCAGAGCCTGTGCGGCGACCTTCCAGTTTGTCCGAAGCCAGGTAGCCGATGTCTTTTTTCAGTTGTTTGACAACTTTCTTGTCCGATACCTTTTGCGCCATGGCAGGCACAAAAAGCACTATTGCTGTAATGGATAATAACCAACGACCGGTTTGCATATTTTTCTGTTTGGGCTGCAAAGGTACTATTAAACAACAAAACCATGTTCCATTATGCGGAACATGGTTTTGCTACTTATTAAAATCCCCTCTCTTACTCCCCGGACTCTTCTTTCAGTGTGCCGTCAGCCCCCACTGTCATCAGGGCTTCGGGGTGCTCCCCCGGCTCTGCATCCGTGCCGTTGGTAGGTATTACTATTTCAATGTTCGTAATATCTTTCAGTGCCGGCAGATCTTCAGGGCTGTTGATGCCCAGGTAATCCATAAAATTCTTCGACGTGCTGTATACCAGCGGCTTGCCCACGGCGTCCTCTTTGCGGCCCGCTATCACTATCAGTTCTTTTTCCAGCAGCTTTTGTATGGAGTAGTCTACACTCACACCGCGAATGAACTCTATCTCGCCTTTGGTTATCGGCTGCTTATAAGCAATGATAGCCAATGTCTCCATAGCCGCCAGCGATAATTTCTTGATATGTTTGTCGCCGTTCAGTTGCAGTACGGTCTTGTGGTATTCTTTTTTGGTCAGGAACTGGTAGCCCCCGCCTACTTCCCGTAGCTCAAAGGGGTAGTAGCCCGCGGCGTACTTCTCGCGTATAGCATCTATACAGGCCGAGATGCGCTCACCCTCAACAGGTTCCTCAAACGTCTGGCTGAGCAAGTCTACCATCTCCATATGTGTTATGGGGCGTTCGCTGGCAAAAACCAGCGCCTCTATATGCGGCATTAAATGTTCTATATCCATACTTCTGTCCTTTTTAAGGTTACACCGAAATTAAACAAGCTGTCGCTGCCTGCCACGAAAAGAAATACACAGATGTGGGAAAGTTAAGTTAAAAGTCAATTTTTTATGCGTAATGGGTACTGGCAAACAAAAGCCCCGCACATGCGGGGCTTTATAACAGAGCAATAACGGCTTCCTCCTCATAACAGGGATATAAATACCGCTATTAACACAGCAAAGGTACACCATACCCCACCTCTGAAAAAGGGGGAAATCACCCATTTTTTGCCAAAAAGCCCCCGGCAATGCGGGGGCTACACTATGGAAGGAGCGCCATACACCGTATGGCGTCAGCATCGGGAGACACTTTTTTTATCCATATACGTAAAGTTATCTCTTTGGGTTGCCGCCCGGCGGAAAATAATGGATGGGCAGTATTGAGACACAGTTTAAGTAATTCCTACCGTCCGTCATTGCGCGGAGGTATTTGCGAAGGCAAATATCGACAAAGCAATCTCGTCATAACAGTTTGAAGTGACGCAAAAGCAAATGTAGATAGGAATTACATTTATAGCTTTGTATCATGCTTGATACAAGTTCATTCATTCTACTAAACGACCAACCTACAATATGTCATATATGTGCTAGCAGAACAGACTTTGGCTGCTTTCTCCATACCAATGGCAAGTTGCAAGTACATTTTTGTTTGAATGAGGAATGCGCTTGTACATTCCTTGCTTGCGAGGAGTAAAGTTCACTTATTTCCGATTGTACGGACTATATAGTATCAATACTTTCGTATTCTAATAATAGGGAGTAAATTCATGAAAATTTCACTCTATGCCAAGAACAGATGTATGGACACGTGAACAAACTATTATAGCCTTTAAGCTATATTGCGAAATACCGTTTGGTCAAGCTCATTCACGAAACGCTAAAGTTCAGGAAGTAGCAAAAATTGTTGGACGTACACCCGGCGCGGTAGCTCGCAAATTGGGCAACTTTGGCAGCCTAGACCCTGAGCTTAAAGCACGAGGAGTAAAAGGTCTTGGAAATAGAAGCAAATTAGACGAAGAAATCTGGCATGAGTTCCATGCCAATTGGAACAAACTTGCTTACGAAAGCACTAAAATGATAGCTGAGGTAAAAAAGAAACCTATCGAATCATTACTGGATATTGATATTAATGACCTGCCCAAAGGAGAGACCAAAATAAGATCAGTAAAAACAAGGATATATCAGGATTTCTTTCGGAAAGCAGTATTAGCAGAATACGAACAAACATGCTGTATAACAGGTTTAAAAGTTCCAGGCTTATTAATTGCTAGTCACATCGTACCGTGGAAAGACGATGAGAAAAATAGAACAAACCCACAAAACGGTTTGTGTTTGAATGCCTTACACGACAAAGCTTTTGATAAAGGATATATAACAGTATTACCAAACTATACTATTCAAGTATCGAAACAATTAGCAGACTATAAGGATGCCACTATCAATGAATACTTTACGCAATTTGACAAAAAACCAATAATAAAACCCCATAAATTCTTACCTGATAAGCAGTTTCTAGAATATCATTATGAACACATTTATAAGAAATAAACCAACTGGCAACATAAAATTCATCAACCTTAAAACATTCATTAATGAGTATTTTGATGACACTCCGTATATATTCACCATACAAGACAGGAACTATCTCAAAAACATGGTTGAAGGCCATACCTGTCCAGGTATATTTTGTACCAACAAGATATTAGATGGCAACCTAAGAGTAATAGACACGCACATGCCTGAATACTTAGTATTTATTATGTTGAATAGTATAAACGGCATTCCTCTCAAACAAGCGATATCTCAAGCGGCGAAGGTTGGCTTACCTCATTACCCTGCTAATTTTCAGCTTAGGTTTTTCAATGCAAAATTATTTCGACTTTTAGAGGCAATAGTTGCCTCTAACTTCACTACTACTGTATGGCGTGCAGAATGGCTGAGGGATAATTGCTATGTTGTAAAACAAAACAATGAGCTTGAATACTATACCGTGTATGACTACAGGAGTTTAATAAACAACCTATTCGATTGGCTAACATTATCTTCTATAAAGTATTCTGAAAATAATAAAGACTATTATAGGTTGTACTTAAAACTGATCTAACATTAAATTTCATAAAATTGCACATTTTACGTATATTTGCTATAATAATAGCGCCCCGCTATTCCCGCTCTTTGACATATCGCCTGTGAGAACACCGCCCTGTATTTTTCGTGCGCTTACCCCGCTTTTTTATTTTTTCCGCTTTCCAGGAAACATTTGGAAACAATCCCCGCGCAATAGCATGTATATCAACCCATTGCACAGAATATTTTGTTGCCCCCACCCACAAAAATGGAAACAATCTGGAAACAAAAGGAACATTACTTACCCACTATTCCGTGAGACTGCTTCGTTCCTCGCAGTGACGTGAGTGGAAAAAAGCATGTGCGATCACAACAAATTGCAACATCACAAAAAAGAAACCCGCTGATAAACAGCGGGTTAGAAAAAACGTATAATAAAACGGTACAAAACACAACAAAATGCAACAACACCTTCCTTCAGGGAGGCTCGGAGGGTCCTTACCCCTTCTTCTGTTCCTTAGCCCATGAGTCTTTCAGGCCCACCGTACGGTTGAAGACCAGCTTTTCGGGAGTACTGTCCTTGTCGGCACAGAAATAGCCCTTACGCAAAAACTGGAAGGTATCGCCCGGCTGCGCCGTGGCCAGTGCAGGCTCTATATACACCGCAGGCAGCACCTCAAGGCTCTCCTCGTTGATGTGGTCTTTAAAGTCACCCTCAGCATTGGCCGGGTCCTCTACCTTAAACAGTCGGTCGTACAGGCGCACCTCTGCGGTGTGTGCCGTAGCGGCGTTCACCCAGTGTATGGTGCCCTTCACCTTCATGCCGCTGGTATCGCTGCCGCTCCTGCTCTCGGGTATATATGTGGCCTGTATCTCGGTCACGTTGCCGTTGTCGTCTTTGGTAAAGCCCGTACACTCTATGATGTAGGCATGCTTCAGGCGCACGGTAAGCCCCGGCCCCAGGCGGAAGAACTTCTTCGGAGGCTCCTCCATAAAGTCGTCGCGCTCTATCCACAGCTCGCGGCTGAATGGCTTCACGTGGCTGCCCGCTTCCGGGTCTTCAGGGTTGTTCTCGGCATGCAGCTCTTCGGTCTGTCCCTCGGGGTAGTTGGTGATCACCAGCTTCATAGGGTCCAGCACGGCCATCATACGGTTGGCGGTCTGGTTCAACTGCTCGCGCACGCAAAACTCCAGCAGGGCAATGTCGGTGATGTTCTCACGCTTGGCAATGCCTATCGTATCGCTGAAGTTCACCAAAGCCTGTGCGGGGTAACCACGGCGGCGCATACCGCTGATGGTAGGCATACGGGGGTCGTCCCAGCCGGCCACGTGCTTCTCGTTCACCAGTTGCAGCAGCTTGCGCTTGCTCATAACCGTATAGGTCAGGTTGCGGCGGGCAAACTCATACTGGCGAGACGGGAATATCTCCAGCTGCTCGATGAACCAGTTGTACAACGGGCGGTGGTGTATGAACTCCAGCGTACAGATGGAGTGTGTAATATGTTCGATGCTATCGCTCTGCCCGTGGGCAAAGTCGTATATAGGATATATGCACCACTTGTCGCCCGTGCGGTGGTGGTGCGCATGTTTGATGCGGTACATGAGGGGGTCGCGCAGCAGCAGGTTGGGGTGCGCCATGTCTATTTTGGCACGCAGCACCTTTTCGCCGTCTTTGTATTTGCCTTCGCGCATTTCGGCAAACAGTTGCAGGTTCTCCTCAACGCTGCGGTTGCGGTGGGGGCTTTCCTTGCCGGGTTCGGTCAGGTTGCCTTTGGTAGCGGCTATCTCCTCGGCGCTGCTGTCGTCTACATAGGCCTTGCCCTTTTTGATGAGCTTAACAGCGTATTCATACAAGGTCTCAAAGTAGTCGCTGGCGTAGTATTCGCCATCCCACTGTATGCCTATGGCCTCCAGCAGCCACAGTATGTCGCGCTTTATGCTGTCTACATACTCAGTGTCTTCGGTCACGGGGTTGGTATCGTCAAAACGCAGGTTGCACTTGCCGCCATACTTTTTGGCCAGGCCAAAGTTGAGGCATATAGATGAGGCATGCCCGATGTGCAGGTAGCCGTTAGGCTCCGGCGGAAAACGGGTGTGTATATAGGGATACCTTCCTTCGGCAAGGTCTTTTTCTATGATCTCTTCAATAAAGTTGAGTGACTTTTCTTCGCTCATAAACCGCTCTTGTTTTGGCAGGTGGCAAAGGTAAGCTATTCAGGGGGGAAATTGGTGAATGGCATCGGGTGGCACTAAGCCTGTAGCCACGTTACTTTTTACCGGAGAAGATGACCGACTCTCCATACCAGTTTGCCCCGGCACCATAATTAAGGTAAATACTGTCAGTGCCGGTAAAAACCTTAAGCTGTATATATTCGTTCATGTTAAATGAGTAATTATAAATATTGGTCAGGTCATATTTTAGTTTCAGGGTATCATAATATGTATAGTCCGAGTGAGACAATACAGGGTATATAATATGGAACGTATTATACTTGTCTGTTGCATCCTTGTATATCACCACCTTATCTGCGTAAGTGGTATCAAAACTGTCTATTACAGGACCGCGAGGCTGAGACAGAATATATGTTTTGCGTGTTGTGCCGTAATACACCCCCACAAATGTATCGGCAGGGTTGGGAGGCACGGCTGCAGGCGTATCAAGGGGAACAGAAGGGATGTCAATACCTGAAGTATCATTTGCATAAGGCACAGCTTGCCCCGGCTCTTTTTGACAACTGAACCAAGAAAGGCAAATGAGGATAGAAAGTAGCAGGGTAAGGCGCTTCATATAAAGGCTTTATGACATAAAACTAACAATACTTATTTATTATTACATTTACGGGCATTTTTTTGATAAAACAATGACAGTATGCAAAGGCCGGTAAGGGTATTGGTAGCCAAAATAGGGCTGGACGGACACGACAGGGGAGCAAAGGTAATTGCAACCGCCCTGCGCGACGCAGGTATGGAAGTAATATATACAGGCCTGCGCCAGACGGCAGAAATGGTAGTGAACACCGCACTGCAGGAAGATGTGGATGCCATTGGCGTAAGCATCCTAAGCGGCGCACACATGACAGTTTTCCCCAAGGTGATAGCCCTGATGAAAGAAAAAGGGCTGGATAATGTGTTGCTTACAGGTGGTGGTATCATACCCGAAGAGGACATGAAAGAACTGAACAACATGGGTGTGGGCAAACTCTTTGCCCCCGGCGCACCTACCTCAGAAATTGCTGACTACATTAACGGTTGGGTAGCAGAGCATAGAAAAGAATTATTATAATCGAATATAAATTACAAAGAAAAGTATGTATCAAACATTATTGACTGACCTGCAGGATGGTATCATGACCATTACTATCAACCGTCCTGACAAGATGAACGCATTAAACAAAGACGTGATAAACGAGTTGTCGCAGGCTATGGACGAAGTGATGAATAATGCGGATGTAAAAACTGTCATCTTAACAGGTGCTGGCGAGAAAGCATTTGTTGCCGGTGCCGATATTTCTGAATTCATATCATTGGATGCCCAAGGTGGTGCTGCACTGGCCAAAACAGGCCAGGATGGTGTTTTCAATAAGATTGAGAACTGCCCGAAACCCGTTGTGGCTGCGGTAAACGGCTTTGCGCTGGGTGGTGGTTGCGAGTTGGCTATGAGCTGCCATTTTCGCATAGCTTCTGAGAATGCGAAGTTTGGCCAGCCTGAGGTGAACCTGGGCCTGATACCCGGATATGGCGGTACACAAAGGATGACACAACTGATAGGAAAAGGCAAGACCATGGAGCTGATGATGACCGGAGATATGATAGGCGCTGCTGATGCACAGGCCTTAGGTCTTGTGAATCATGTGGTTCCACAGGCCGACCTGTTGGGCAAAGCCAAAGAAATATTGCAAAAAATTCAGTCAAAAGCTCCCATTGCTATCGCAAAAGTTATATCTTGTGTTAACGATGCTGCGAAAGCAGATCCGAGTGGCTTTGATAATGAGGTGGCACGTTTCGGCGAATGTTTTGAAACAGAAGACATGCGCGAGGGAACTACTGCTTTTTTAGAAAAAAGAAAAGCCGCTTTTAGCGGGAAATAATATTTTATATCTTCATCGTTCTAAAAAACATTGAGATCATGCGGAAAAGTTTAATCCGTAGCCTTTTGGTAATAGGAATCAGCGCAACCACGATATCGGCTTACGCACAACCTGCCATACCCAGAAAGTATGTTGAGAACCCCGGTGTGTCGGTAGGTATGAACTTCGGATTGTCTGACCTGTGGGGCGACGTAGGTACACAGAGTGTAATAGACCACTATGGTAACGAACGCTACTGGAGCAAACCCCATTTCATGGGCGGTATTTTCATGCGTTTCTGTGCACACCCGTCATTAGCTTTCAGGATCAACCTGAATTATGGTACACTGTATGCCAACGACGACTGGAATATTAACAAAGCCAAAGAGGCTAAATCGGTTGAAGACGATGCTTTTCAACGCTATTTACGCAATCAGGATGCCCGTGCTAATGTGTGGGAAAGTACAGTAATGTTTGAGATCATGCCTCTGAGGTTCAACTCAGAATCGAAAATGGCCAACAAAAAAATGCAACCATATATAGCATTTGGGGCAGGTGCTTTCCATTACAGGCCGCAAACATCTCTTATCGATCCATTGACAGGACATAAAAAATGGGTGTATACCAAAGATCTGAAACTGGAAGGTGAAGGTTTGCCAAATTCAAACGCTATCAACAGGAATCTGTGGCAGCTGTGCGTACCTGTAGGTGCAGGTCTGCGCTGGAATGTTGGTAAACAAATGAACATTGGTGTTGAATGGAGCTACCGCCTGACCACAACTGACAGGCTGGATAATGTAAGCAGTGTTTACTTATCTCCTGATTACTATGACAGGTACCTGGATCCGAAAGATGCAGCTATAGCTAAGCAGGTGTACGATAAGTCATGGTACATTGAGCCTTCTTACACTAACGCTCCCGGTTCTCCTCGTGGTAACAAGGACGTGTTAGACGGTTATTCTACCTTCTCAATTCAACTGATATACAGGTTAGAATCTAACAAAATACCCTGGTGGTATTAACAGTAAAGCATTTATAACAAAAAAGCGGTATGATATCATACCGCTTTTTTGTTGCTATTTACTTAGTTAATCAAGGGGTTGTCCCCCATCGGTTTGTACGGGCCATAGTTGTCCTGCCCGAAAACTCCTATAAGGTTGAGCACCGTATCACCGGCATTTATAAATGTATGCGGGGCATTGGGTGGTATATTAACGATAAAGGGAGCAGATACGGTAAATACACTGTCGGCAATAAAGTACTTCACTGTACCACTTAATACAACATGCGCTTCTTCTACCGGGTGTACATGCAAGGGTGGCCCACCTCCCGGTCGTGTTTCTGTGATCACAAACGACATAGTTTCCATATCAATATTCCTGCCTTCGGCCTGGTATACGGTCTCCCCGTTGCCCACTACAATTTTATGCATATCAGCCAGCGAGGTTACATAATGCTCATGTGTGGTACTTTTTGTTGAATGGGCTGTTTCGTCATAACAACCTGATGTAAGTATAGCCAGTATTAGTACAGAGTAAAGTTTCATAGGTGTAAATATATCTTATGTACAACAAAGGCCCCGCTGTTGCGGGGCCTTGCCTGATATTAATTACAAGAAATTATTGTTTACTTTCTTCCGGTGCTTCACCTATCAGATCCATGAACTGGTCGAGTTTCGGAGTAATGATGATCTGTGTACGCCTGTTCTTGGCTTTTCCTGCTTCGCTGCTATTATCAGCTATCGGATTATACTCACCGCGTCCGCCTGCTGTAAGCCTTTGGGGGTCGACATTGTAGGTATTTTGCAAAGCCTGTACCACTGATGATGCCCTGAGTGCACTCAGATCCCAGTTGTTACGTATGTTAGGTTTGCTGATGGGCACATTATCTGTATTACCTTCTATCAGTACATCATAGTCTTTATGGTCTTTGATGATCTTTGCGATCTTGCTGAGAGTTTCTCCCGCACGGTCAGATATTGTATAATCGCCCGACTTGTAAAGCATATTGTCAGACAATGAAATATACACCACACCTTTCAGTACCTGTACGTCCACATCACGCATCTCTTCCCTGCTCAGCGAGCGTGTCAGGTTGTTGGTGAGTACCATATTCAAAGAATCACTCTTGTTCTTCAGATTCACCAGGTGCTGAATATATTCATTAGATGCTTTTATCTCATCTAATAACTTAGATATATTGACACCTCCTTGTGTAGACGACGTAAGACATTTTTCCAGTGCAGACTGCAGGTTCACCAGGTTAGAACGTTCAGAAGCCAGTTGTTCTTCAAGGCTTGCTACCCTTGTTTTAGAAGAAGCAAGACTGGAGTAACATTCCTGTTTTTCCTTTTGCATTTCAGAATTCTGTGATTGAACAGAATTATACCTGCCCTGCAGTTCTTTATATTTCTTCTGGCTTACGCAACCGGTCATTAAAAATCCGAGTGCCAATGTAGTAAGCGCTAGTGATGCTGCTTTCATAAATCTGTGTTTTTGTGTGTATGTATTGGATATCGAAATTATAGTTTTTTGCATTGCAATAAGCACATCTTATCAACGGCTGTATTTACCGGAGTAATTTGTTTAAACCTATAACATGCCTTAACTGCAATAGTTGCGCAATATATATACAAGGATTGTTAAAATGTTGCCAAAAGAAAAGATGTAGCTAATGGTCCCTTCCTATATTATCGTAATAAATGACAACACCTCCGGAACTGTTGGGCCCTACATAAGTAAAACGATCATAGATCATAACAGTATCCGCTACGTAATCATAATATACTTTCATCTCTGTATAATCCTGTTGATAGGAATATACATGTACCGTGTTGCTTGATAGTTTTTTGTTGTATGTCAAGTCCGTTTCGGGAGCATTGCAGCCGGGTATTTTAGCCAGGTGAATCGTTAATGGATTGATATACTGTATGTTGACAGCCTGGTCGGGCAACTGGTACGTAGTATCATACCCTCCACCTTTTACAATATGTGTAAACTTAAATGTGCGTGTACCGGCAATATTTTCTGCATTGACAGGCCTGCCTGAAATCTGTATCTGGTAATAACCCGACGCATTGTAGTTGTTGTTTATTTTCAGACTGAGATTGTAGAGACCTGTGTCTTTGTATATATGAACAGGCGCAGGCTCTTCTGAGGTCTGGCCATCTCCGAAACTCCAGAGGAACTTAGTACCCTCAGGTATTGTACCAAAGCTCTGTTTAGGTTCGAAAACAATTTTTTCGCCCACCAGGAGTAATCCTGTATATCCGAAGTAAATCGGGTAGCCTACGCCTATCTCCCTGGTTACTGTATTAGCCGTATCACCATCAACAGTAAGACTGATCGTATAAAAACCTTTTTTATTGTATTGATGCGCAGGTTTCAACTCTGCAGAAGTGGAACCGTCGCCAAAGTCCCACAATAGTTTCTTATCTGTTACATTCGACGTAAAAGTGATCGTCCTGTCGGAAACAGTTTCGTCTGACCAGGTAAAATCATAGGGCGGAGTCGTCCCATCCCCTTCTTCCTCTTTGGTTTCCTTTTCAGGAATAACATTGCTTTTTTGATTTTGGCAGCCGGTAGCTACCAAAACAAAGGTTAGGGCTATTAATAGGATCCAAGTATAGCGTATCATAAGGATGTAAATATCAGCATAATATTAATCACAATATCTATGCCATAATATCAATATTTCTTTTCTTAAGTCCAATAGAATAAATGATCAGCTGTTTATCCTGTCGCCAAACTGTAAACTATTAACTATTTTAGCGCAAATATTCTGACTGATGAACAAAGTAGTAGCCAACGCAGACGAAGCAATAAAAGACATAGAATCGGGCATGACCCTGATGCTGGGCGGCTTTGGTTTATGTGGTATTCCTGAGAATTGTATTGCTGCCCTGGTACGCAAGGGAGTGAATAACCTTACTTGTATCTCTAACAATGCAGGAGTAGATGATTTCGGTATAGGGCTGATGCTGCAAACAAAGCAGGTAAAGAAAATGATATCATCCTATGTAGGTGAAAATGAGGAATTTGAGCGCCAGCTATTGAGTGGCGAGCTTGAAGTAGACCTGGTACCACAAGGCACACTTGCCACACGTTGCATGGCTGCCGGGTACGGCATGCCAGCCGTTTACCTGCTGGCAGGTGTAGGTACAGAAGCGGCAGAAGGAAAAGAAACCCGCACTTTCAACGGCAAAGAATACCTGCTGGAAGAAGCCTTCGATTCAGACTTTGCTATAGTAAAAGCATGGAAAGGCGATACTATGGGCAACCTGATATACAAGGATACTGCCCGCAATTTTAACCCTATGATGGCTATGGCCGGCAAAATTACCATTGCCGAGGTTGAAGAACTGGTAGAACCAGGCGAACTGGATCCGAATTTTATCCATACCCCCGGCATATATGTGCATCGCATCTTCCAGGGATCGAATTATGAGAAACGTATTGAGCAACGCACAACAAGAAAAAGAAATTAAACATGGGACTAAATAAAGAGCAGATAGCTCAGAGAATAGCCAAAGAACTGAAAGATGGTTTCTATGTAAACCTGGGCATTGGCATACCTACTCTGGTAGCCAACTACATACCCGATGGTGTAAATGTAGTATTGCAAAGTGAGAATGGGTTACTGGGTATGGGACCTTTCCCTTTTGAAGGAGCGGAAGATGCCGACCTGATAAACGCGGGGAAGCAAACTATTACTACATTACCCGGGTCAGCAATTTTTGATAGTGCTATGAGCTTTGGTATGATACGTGCGGGCAAAGTGCACCTGACCGTACTGGGCGCTATGGAAGTAGCTGACAACGGGGATATAGCCAACTGGAAAATACCCGGTAAAATGGTGAAAGGTATGGGTGGCGCTATGGACCTTGTAGCAGCCGCAAAGAACATTATTGTAGCCATGCAACACACCAACAGGGCCGGGGAAAGCAAGCTGCTGAAGAAGTGTACGCTGCCCCTTACCGGTGTGAATTGCATCACAAAAGTGGTTACCGACCTAGGAGTATTTGACATTACAGAAGATGGCTTTGTGTGTATTGAATATGCACCGGGAGTAACCATTGAAGAGATAAAGGCCAAAACCGAAGGCCGCCTTACAATAGCCGATGATGTGAAAGAGATACAGTTGTAAGCTAAAAACAATAAATGTCTGATTATATATTATACCACAAGCCAAATTGCAGTACCAGCCTCTCCACTCTGAAAATGCTCAAAGATCACGGCGTAAGACCTGAACTGAGGCTTTACCTCGAAGATCCACCAACGCAAAAAGAACTGGCGGAACTGATGAAAAAACTAGGCTGCAAACCCATAGAGCTGGTGCGCACGAAAGAGCCTTTGTACAAGGAAAATTATGCGGACAAAAAGCTTACTAAAAAAGAGTGGCTGAAGATACTTGCCGAACACCCCATACTTATAGAAAGACCCATACTCATTAAAGGAGACAAGGCCATATTAGGCAGGCCACCTGAGAAGGTTCTGGAGCTGTTATAACATTTCTTTGTTTCGCATTCGGGTATAGTTTTCGTATTTTTAAAGGATAGCCTGAATATCCTTTAAATGAGGTTAAGCCGTTACATATTATGTTTCCTCCTTTTTTTGTTTGCAGCTGCACACGCGCAGGCACAGCGTACCACAGAAAAAGAACTGGTATATGATATACTTACCTACCTGCAAACGGGCGATGACTCAGCATACGCTTCACTTTTCCCTACCTATAAGTTAATAGCTGAGGTGGCTTTTGCCTTTCAGCCCAAAGACAGTTTTCAGCAGGAACGCATATACAGGATACGCAACAATATGCGCCATATAAAGAAGTTTGACCCTGAAATGAACCCTAAGATCATCGATATGATGAATTTTGTCAGGCAGAAAGGAGCAGACTCAGGTGTGCATTGGGGTGATATCCTAATAGCAAAATTTGAATTGGATAAACAACGATTGCCATACGAACTGATCGGGTTTGAACTAATAGCGCCTATACGTTTACAAGGATATATTTTCATTCGGGACATGCTTACACGCAAGCGATATGGTATTGCCATACGTGATATATTCCTCATTAACGACAAATGGTATGGAGGCACAATACTCAATATTCTTGAAGCCAGCAGCGCAATAGAATATGAAGAATCGCTGGCCATAGAAAGTAAAGAACTGGAACGGTTGATGCGGGCCAAAGAACTGGGGCTGCTGGATAGCATACTGGCTGCCAGGGACAGCATCAGGAAGAACAAATTATATCCCGGAGGGGCTTCGGCTTACGATGAAGATGAAGAAGATAAACCACAGACCTTTTACAAAGACATCATCGAACGGAGGCTATACACAGGATATTTTGACAAGAATATTCCAGTAGAACTGTATATGCGCGCATTGAAGGGTAGCTGCCCGGAAACGATATGTTCCTGGGAAGCCATGTATAAATTCGGCGACCTGGATGACTATATTATGCTGGAGGTAGAGCTGAAACCTGACGGAACTTTTGTATTATCAGAAGAAGAGCTGGGTGTTATGGAACTGAAGCTACAAGGCACCACTTTTACAGGTACATGGACATCTGTAAGAGACAAAACAGAATATGAAGCCTACCTGAAACAAAAAGAAGAAATAAAAGACCGTAAACTTTTCAAGCTGGATAAGACCTTTGAAGAATTGCTATGGAAATAGCAGTTGGTACCAACCATAAGAATTTATTTATACGCCTATTGGCAACTGTTTCCTGTCCGCATCGTTACATCTTGTACCTTTATTACCTACACAATACGATATTATGCAACAACCTGCGATAAAGACATTGGGCGAACTGAAGCGATCAGGCTATTCATTCAAAACGGTAAAGGAAGAGGTCAGAGAGAACCTCATCAAAGCAATACAGGATAAAACAGAAGTTTTTAAAGGTGTGCTGGGTTATGAAGATACTGTGATACCGGATGTGGAAAGGGCCATATTATCCCGCCATAATATCCTGTTCCTAGGGCTAAGGGGACAGGCCAAGACACGCTTGGCGCGCGAAATGACTAACCTGCTGGATGAGTGGATACCCGTGGTAGATGGAAGCGAGATAAACGACAATCCTTTCGCGCCGATATCTATATATGCGCGTGAACTTATAGCGGAAAAAGGAGATGACACACCTATTGGCTGGCTGCACCGCAGCGACAGGTACGGAGAGAAACTGGCGACACCTGATGTGTCCGTAGCTGACCTGATAGGCGATGTAGACCCGATAAAAGCAGCCAACCTGCGACTGAGCTTTGCAGATGAAAGGGTGTTACATTATGGTATCATACCACGCTCACACAGGGGTATATTCGTGATCAACGAGCTGCCTGACCTGCAGGCAAGGATACAGGTATCGCTCTTCAACATACTACAGGAAGGAGATATACAGATACGCGGTTTTAAACTGCGCCTGCCGCTGGACATACTATTTATTTTTACGGCCAACCCCGAAGACTATACCAACAGGGGCAGCATCGTAACACCACTAAAGGACAGGATAGAAAGCCAGATCGTGACGCACTATCCAAGGACGGTAGAAATATCAAAAGCTATTACCGAACAGGAGGCTGATATTACTGATGAACAGGCAGCTAAGGTAAGCATGCCCGATATGTGCCAACTGCTGATAGAGCAGATAGCTATGGAGGCACGCAAAAGCGAATACGTAGACCAGAAAAGCGGGGTCTCAGCCAGGCTGACCATATCGGCTTATGAGAACCTGGTGAGCACTGCTGAGCGCAGGGCACTACTGAATGGTGATGGCACCACACAGGCACGCATAGCCGATTTTACAGGCGTGATACCCTCAATAACCGGGAAAATAGAGTTGGTGTACGAAGGTGAACAGGAAGGCCCAACTAATGTGGCCTACAGTCTGCTGGGCAAAGCCATCCGCAGCTTGTTTATCACTTACTTCCCCGACCCGCAATCGTTCAAAAAAGCGGGACGTAATCCTGAAACAGCCAAAGCAAGGTCTAACCCTTACCAGCCTATTATTGACTGGTTTGGCAAAGGGAATGATATCATGCTACCTAACGACTGCAGCGACGAACAATACCGCAATGCATTGTATAAAGTAGACGGCTTATACGGCGCGGTGAAAAAGTACTACCCCAAAGCCGACGAGGTACAGACCTCCCTGCTGATGGAGTTTCTGCTGCATGGGCTGGCAGAGTTCTCACTCATCAGCAAACAAGGAGTAGAGACGGGTGGCTATAGTTTTGGCGACATACTGGGTAGCATGATGAACATGAGCTTTGGCGGTGATGATGACAGTAGCGAAGAATATTAAAGCCACATTGACATAATTGCTTAATGTTATCATAATGTAAAATTGCAATAGTAATTTCATGTGCCGAAATGGTGTTTTGCCAGTAAACATGCGTCTTTCAGGGTATTACTTGCCAGTACTGAGCAATCAGGGCAGGATAACGTTGTGCGAAATTGGTACAGTTTTTGACTATTCTTGAGCAATTGAATAACATACATAAAGAGGACAATACCCATGAAAGATATTAGTTCAGAAGTAAAGTACAACACATCGCGGAGCGGAGGAAAAGGCGGACAGAACGTCAACAAGGTAGAAACGGCAGTAGAAGCCATCTGGAATGTTGATGACTCAAAACTATTTACCCCTGAAGAAAAGATATTGATACTGGACAAGTTGATGAAGCGTATCAATAAAGATTGCAACCTGGTGGTGAAGAGCAGTGAGACCCGCTCTCAACTGGAGAACAAAGAGATAGCACTGAAGAAAATGACGGAGCTGGTAGAGAAAGCATTGCTGCGACCTAAAAAGCGTAAAGCCACCAAACTGCCCAACGCCATCAAAGAGCGCCGCAAAGAATCAAAACGCCGCGACTCACTGAAAAAACAACTCAGAAAGCACGACTGGGCGGATTAATCCACAACATTCATCCGCTTGGTACTCTGGTTTCTGCCATTGGTCAGTCTCAGGAAGTAAACACCCGGCGGCAGGTCACCTCTTTGCAGCGTTACGCTGTGTTTTCCTTTATCCATCTGCTTTTGAACCGGTGTTTGTAAAAGCCTGCCATTTACATCAAATAGTTGGAGTGTTACATTACCACCGTCAGAACCGAAGGTCACGGTAGTAGTGCTGCGGAATGGATTAGGATAGTTTTGGCCCAGTATCTCGTCGCTGCCAGAGACCGTGGTCTCGTCAATATTATTGGTTTTCTGGAAGATCGGCTGAACAGCGTATTGTTTCATCAGTACTTTGTTCATTGTTTGTGTATCTATCTGGAACCAGTCGGCCAGAACAGCAGCATATACCGTGCGATAGTCTATCTGTAGTGGCAGGTTATCGCCCACAGCTGCATTTTTAGGCAATGTAGGGTTAGTGCCTATCAATCCGGGGTTCACGTATTTGCTGAATACCATTACCGGGGCAGTAGTACCGTGGTCAGTACCACCACTCGCGTTCGACTTGATCCTACGACCGAATTCAGAGAAGGTCATTGCGGCCACTCGCTCTTCGAAATTCAATAGCTTGGCTTCATCAAAAAACGCCTCTACTGCATTTGATATATAACCCAGCAGGTCGGCATGGTTACCCACGGTCGTATCCGTAGCATCTGTCTGTTGCGAGTGTGTATCAAAGCTGCCCAGGTTCACAATGTATATCGGCGTTTTCAATCCTCCTGCTATCAGGCGTGAAACAATTTTCAACTGGTCGCCCAGCCTGTTACCTGTCTGCCACTTGTTAGAGATATTGTTCGCGTTTTGAGCAGCAGCCTGTATCACTTTGGTATAAGTTTCTGTTTGCTGCTTGATGTACCGGATAAATGAAAGTTCATGCCCGGCAGGCGTGTTGGGTGCAGGGTCTACCGTTCCGTTTATAATATTGTAAAAACTATCAATACTTGCTATGGACATACCCAGGTTGACATTAGCTCCCTGCACAAGGTTAGATACTCCTGAACCTATCTGTATAGCCAGCGGATCAGGCATGGTGGTATTAGGATAATTGACGGGATAACCTGGATATGCTTCATCCAGGTGCCTCCCCAGCCAGCCTGTATCTACATACTGGTTTGAGTCGGAGCCGGACATCCATATATCGGTAGCCCTGAAATGCGAAAAGTTAGGGTCGGGATAACCAACACTCTGACAAATGTTCACGTAACCATTGTTATACAAGTCCCTTATGCCTGTCATTGCAGGATGCAGCCCGGTATCTATCGTATTATTCAGTGCCAGTACCTTGTTTTGGGGTATGAGTATATTACTCCTTGCTGCGGAGAGTTCAGAATATTTATCCAACGGGATGACCATATTCAGGCCATCATTACCACCATTCAGTTGAATCATCACCAACACCCTTCCATTGGCAGCTGTTTGTTTAGCCAGCAATTCCAATAACGGATTCCTGGCATATGCACCGATTGGTGTGCCGTTTATCATATAAGCAAGCGTGGCTGCCTGCGATACTTTCAAAAAGTCCCTGCGTTTCATCTGTAGCAGTTTTTAATGATCAACATAAATTGTGTTCAGCCAAATGTGTCAGTTCCGTCAGCAGGCTCACTAACCTGGTCTTCACAATATTGGTGTTGGTAGTGTTGGGGTTAGAGATATATGTGGCCCAGGCATTGCTCCAGTAGTAATCCTGCGTTTGTCCTGTCAGCAAGGTGCTTATCTTGTAAGTGTCCTTAAGTGTCTTGGACAAGCCCAGCCCCAACAACAGGTCGGTATAGAAATCTATCAGCAAGTTAGGATCTGCCGGGCTGTAGAATTTCTTCGCAAGCCACATGGGGTCTATCTTAATAGCGGTACCTGTACCTGCAGAAAAACCTGAGTTGAGCATCATATCCATAAACTGCATGCGTCGTGGCATGGTGGTGGAGTTGATCCATTTCTCGTAATAATCAGGCTCCTGGTAAAAGGCTGGCCAGCCGGCAACGTTAGGTGGCAGGTTCGGCTCTAGCCCCAGTTGCGACATATAGCTGCGCAGATAGTTGTATACTTTATATTCATTATCAGAGCGCCAGCCTGAAGGCAACTGTATATCAAACGTACGGAATGTACCCACCACATAATCTATTGGTGTTCGTATAAAACAATCCCTGCTCAATACGTCAAAGAAATGCTCACTCTTCAGCAACTTATTCAGTACAGGTTTTATTTCCCAACCCGTACTCATCATAAGCGACGCCAGTGGCAATATTACCGTACTCTCGGTGGTCTGGTCTATATCATAGTATACGAAGAAACGGTACAGCTTACGAACAATGAATTTGGCTACTTCGAACTTTGAAAAGATCATGTCTATCAGTTCATCTGTTTCCTGCGCACCGGCTGACCCTGTCTTACCCGTAATCACTTTGTTGTTGAAGAAAGACGAGAACTGCTTATCTGATGTTTCGTGCAGTGTTGAGCTGAAATAACTTGACCAGTCAGTTGTTTTATATCGCCAACCTGTAAGTATTTTGGCAGACGCTTTAATATCGTCTTCTGTGTATATAGGTGTGTAATTCTTACCCAACGTGAATAACTCAAACAGCTCACGCGCATAGTTCTCATCAGGTGCTGTTTTGGTGTTCAGGTAACCATTAAGGTACCGCAGCATAGCCGGGTCTTTGGTAATGGCGGTTACCAGTGTTTTGAAATTACCTAGTGCATTGTTACGCAATATCATGTGGTGATTGTACATCATGTGGGCGTAAGCCACCACTGTATATTCTGTTGCAAAATGGTTATGCCAGAAGAAGGTCATCTTTTCCGTTATCCTTCTCTCCGGCTGGTATATCATCCTGCCTATCCACCAGTTGGTCATAGACAAACGACGAAAACTGTTTACCGTACTATCTCCGTAAGGAGCAGTTACCCAGGTATCATCGAGTGCTACTCCTGTGGGGTCAAAGTAAGACGAAGTATTGTAGTTATTTACAGGCGGGGCGGGCGTTGTTTGTGCTGACAACAATTCATCTACAGCTTGCACCATGGTCTTGGTTCGCAATGCTACCACGTCTTCATATTTGACACCGAACATGGTACGCCTGAGCAGATGAATGATTTCTTTATCCGTCCATTGCCCGGTGTATTCATTCAGCGAGCCTGTTGTTTTGCTTAATCCCCGGGGAAGTTCTTTGTTGGCATACTTCTCATATATAGGATCATTGCCTGCAACAGTTGTAGCCTGATCCGCTTTTGTCGCTATCATTTCTTCGAAGAATTCGCGACGGCTGACTTTGCCCATAGTCTTGTATTTATGACGTAATGACTGGTAAAAAGGTCTATGGTTTAATGAAAAGTTAAACCTAATCTTGATCATTTCATAGTACCTGTTATCATTTTTAACCTGCTTATAATCAGTCAAATAAGAACTATTGACGCAACTATTTGATTATTAATATAATATCTTTTCTACAATTCTTGTACGGTATTCTGCAGCCACTGTTCCGATGGATGATATTTCCTCTTAATAAATAAAAGAAGTAAGTTTAAACAGACATAAAACATAGCATGCAGAAACTATTTTCTTTTGTTTTTACCTGGCTTATATTCCCTTTGTCTTTATCTGCGCAATACAAACAGGTAGTAAAAGGCAGCGTTACCGATAAAGAATCAAGAATACCCCTGATAGGTGTTACTATCGTAATTACAGATGTTGAACCGCATATGGGCACAGTGACCGATGACCAGGGGAGGTTTATCCTTAAAGAAGTACCTGTTGGCAAACATACTTTACAAGCTTCGTACCTGGGCTATGGCAGATCCACACTGAATGGCATACTTGTCACCTCTGCCAAAGAGACTATTCTTAATATTGAAATGGAAGAGTCTGCCAGTAAGATGGATGAAGTGATCATATCAGACAGGCGCGACCATATCAATGAAATGGCACTGGTAAGTACTAAGACCTTCGATGTACAGGAAACGGAAAGATATGCCGGCAGCCGCGCCGACCCTGCCCGTATGGCCTCAAACTTTGCCGGCGTAGTGGGTGCTGATGACTCGCGTAATGATATCGTCATCAGGGGTAACTCTCCGCAGGGCGTGTTGTGGCGGCTGGAAGATATAGATATACCGAATCCTAACCACTTTGCTGTTTCAGGTACAACAGGCGGACCTGTTTCTATGCTGAATAGTAAAACACTAGCCAACAGTGATTTCTTCATGGGTGCATTCCCTTCAGAATATGGTAATTCTACCGCAGGTGTATTTGACCTGAAAATGCGAAATGGTAATACAGACCGGCACGAACTGACCGGGCAAATAGGTTTGCTGGGTACTGAGCTTGCAGCCGAAGGGCCCATATCCAGGAAAAGCAGGTCTTCCTATCTTGTTACTTACCGATACTCTACGCTAAAGCTATTTGAAGGGCTGCACATCAAGATAGGTACCAATTCAGTTCCCAATTACCAGGATGCTGCAGTTAAACTTAACTTCCCGATGGGCAAAAAAGCCAACCTTTCTATATTCGGCATTGGTGGTCTGAGCAAGATCGACCTGATCGTCAGCAACCAGACAGAACAACCAGAAGAGCTATATGGCGAGTCGGACCGCGACCAGTATTTTGGCAGCAACACAGGCATCATCGGCAGCTCCTTCAGCTACATCATCAATTCATCCACTTACACCAAACTAACTGTGGCTGAAACATCTTCAGATATCAATGCAACACACTACAAAGTATTCAGGGATAATAACTTCCAGGTAGATTCTCTCAAATACATACTTGGTTATCGCTTTGTAAAAAACACCACTGTAGCACACTGGTACATCAATAAAAAAATATCAAACAGGCATACTATTAAGGCAGGTATCATCAACAACTATTACCACCTGAATTTTGTTGACAGCAGTCGCCAATATCCTCCCACTTTACAGACATGGGAACACAGGCTTAATTTTGTTGGCGGAACTGACCTGTTACAAGGTTACATCCAATACAAATACCGCCCGAGCAATGCACTTACATTCACTGCCGGCATACACGCACAATACCTTACACATAATGGCTCGAAAGCATTAGAGCCCCGTGTGGCCATGAAATACATGATGAATTCAAACAATAATTTCACTCTTGGCTACGGCCTGCACAGCCAGTTGCAACCTATGTACCAGTACTTTGCAGTATTACCTGCCAACCCTGCCGGATCTATGCATAATTACGATGTAGGTTTTACACGCAGTCATCATACAGTAGCCGGATATGAACATATCTTTTCACGTACTGTCAGGTTACGCTCCGAAGCATATTACCAGTACCTGTTCAATGTACCCATTGAAAAAAGAGCAGGTTCCTCTTTCAGCGGACTGAACCAGGGTAGCTCTTTCAGCAGACTGTTTCCCGATACTTTGGTCAATGCCGGTACAGGGTATAATTACGGCATGGAGTTGACGCTTGAAAAAAGCTTTGCAAAGAATTATTATATACTACTCTCAGGATCCGTGTTCGATTCAAAAGCTAAAGGTAATGATGGTGTATACCGCAACACGGATTATAACAGCAGGTTTGCCCTTAATATGTTGACAGGATATGAATACAAACTGGGAAAGAACAGCACCTTACTGACGGGACTAAAAATAACCTATGCTGGCGGAAGAAGATATTCGCCGCCGGATGTAGCAGCATCTAATTCCATTGGCGACCTGGTGGTTGTCGACTCACTGAGAAATACCCTGCAGTTCAAAAACTATTTCAGAACAGACATTAAACTTGGTGTACGTATCAACGCCAAAAAACTAACGCACGAAATAGCAGTTGATCTTATTAATATTTTCGGCACAAAAAACGTACTGTCACAAACCTACAACTTCGACCTTGCAGCACAGGGATCTTATCCTTTTATCACCCAATACCAACTAGGCTTTTTACCATTGTTCTATTATCGGGTGGATATTGGTATCAAACATAAATAAAGAAGGCGCTCTTAAGAGCGCCTTCTTTATTTATATGGTCAACCTACTACTTTTTACCTTTAATCAGTTCTTTTATCTGGGTAGCAAACGGATTCTTCGCATCCAGTTGCAGTACCAGGTCGCAGTACTTTCTTGTATTTTCCCAATCTTCTTTATAATAGTAGCAAGCTGTCAGGTACTGATATGCAAACTGCAGGTCCCTGTCAGACTTCTTTGCACCTTCAACATCCAGGTCCAGCCATTGCTCAAAATATGGTGCGGCAATACCCTCTTTACCTTCAGAATCCTGTGCTGCCTTTACGCGGCCTCTCCAGTAATAACCTGACGGCTGGTCAGGAAATTTAGCTATCATTGAACCATAAATTGTATCGGCCTTTATTAACATAGCAGTCGTATCAACATCCGGCATGTTAGCTGCCAGATAATAGCTGTAACCACCCCAGAAGTAATCAGTCGGTGTTGCCTTATCCTCATAGTCTTTATATATCTTCTCATACCACTGCCCTGCATTATTCCAGCTTTTCAGCGTCCTGAACGACTCAGCAATTTCGCGGTAAGTACTTACTTTATTATCAGTGCTATCCATGCTCAGCGCTTTGTTGAAAGCAATGTTTGCTGAATCGCCCATGTTATTGCGCAGGTAGGCACGGCCCAGTGTCAGGTAATCAAGCGTGTACAATTTCTTCGGGTCCTGCTTAGCGAAATATGAGCGCAGGTTCTCCAGAGATTTTACACCACTGATAGAATCTTTATCTTCCAGGTAAGCATATCCCAGTATACCATAGAAGTTAGGCCTGTTGACACCTTTATCTTTTAGTTCGTTCACTTTTTGAATAGCCGCGGGGAAATCTTTTGCCAGGAACAGTATCTCTGCATACCTGATCATATCTTCAGTAGATTTATCAGAGTGCTGCATGTACTTTTCAATATTCTCTTTTGCTATGTCATACTTACCTACATAAGTATAAGCATTGGCCATATCGTAATAAGGCAATGGATTCTCCGGGTCAGCTTCCTGCGCTTTTTTCCAGTTCTCCAATGCTACTTCATAGTTCTTGGCATTGTACATCAGCTTACCTATGCGTGAATAAGCCAGTGAATTTTTAGGATCTTTCTCCACTGCTTTTTCAAAATCGGTCATCGCCTTACCACCACCTGAAGGCAGTTGCTGGTAGGCATCACCTGCAGATATCAGCAATTCTGGAGTAACCATTTTCTCCAGTACTTCTTCCCACCAGCCAACGGCTTTTTGCAGATCACCGCCTTTAGAGTAAGTAACGGCAGCAGCAGCATACCTTTTCTGCATCCACTCTTTTTTCTTACCCATATCAGCTAATGTATTGGCAGCCTGCATACCGGCTTCTGCACCTTGTGTAGCGAACTTAACCCTAACTGTACCACTTATGTTGGCATAATCTTCAGGATATTTTACAAATGCATTCATCGCAGCATCGGTATTACCCAGCGCCAACTCAGACAAGCCATAATAGTAATTGGCCTGCGGGTCGCCGGCAGCCAGTGGTTGTAAAATTTTCTTAGCACTGGCATACCTTTCATACCTGTACATTTTCATACCATCTTCCAATGACTGTGCTGTAGCATTTACTACCATTGCGGCAGCCAACATGGTTACAATAAACTGTTTCATCTTCATTTTTTTACTCTGTTGTTTAGGTAGAGTTTTTCTTGTTATATAAATACGTTCTGAATTAAAAAATATTATTGGTTCACCGCTGCCTCCCTGAAAATGATATTCACCCTGGTAGGGAACAGCCTGGATTGTTTGAATATCAGCTGACCGCGATCTTTGCTCAGGAACTTAACAAAACCCGAACCCAGGCCTGCATATGTTTCACGACTGATGTAAAACAGCTTCCTTGTTAGCGGGTACCAATCAGGAGCTATATATGCCTGGTAAGGTTTGAACCCTTTGTCCAGGCTATCATTATACACAGTAGCTACGCGTACGTTATTGATAAATGCCAGTCCTTCCGGATCGTTAAAATCGCTCACATAGCTCACACTGATAAAACCGACCGCTTTAGGATTATTTGCTACATAATTGATAACAGAATCATTACCTTTTGCAGCATATACATTACTGCCCAACTTCTCGCCCGGTATCAACGAATCCAACATATACCTGAGGGTACTGGAGCCTGGATTATCAAACACTACAGTAAAGTTGTTCATATTCTCACCTGTGAGTATGCCTTTTATCTCGCTCATGCTGAAGACCGTGTCTTTATTCTCGTTGTTCACTATCATAGCCACTGCATCTTTGGCTATATCGCGCGAGGTAGGTACTATCTTCTTTTCCAACGCCAGTTTTTTCTCATCCTCGCTCAGGTCGCGTGTCACCAGTATCAACCTGACTTTACCATCCAGCAGGTCCTTAACACATTCCGACTCTGATTTGTAATGAATATTTACATGTGCATCAGGAAAACTACTGTCAAATACTTTCAGTTCCTGCTCTATTACGGGGCGGAATGTTTCATCTGCAGAAACCTCTATCGTACCACTGGTCATTGTATCTGTGGGCTGGTCAGGTTTGTTGCCCTGTCCACAACCTGCAACAATCAATACTGCCAGCAGCAAGGTCCATATAAGTCCCATACCCTTCACGAGCGCAATTTTAGTCATTATTTTAAACTTATTTATGATGCTCATATATCTTGTAACATTAATTTAACAGCGGGGTCATGCTGTTGTCATTTATTCTCAACTATTTACGTCTCAGGTCTGTCCAACCCCTCCATATCCTGAATACACCATATAATATCATTGCTGCTCCAATGGTATATGCGACAGCACCAGAAAGCTCCAACACACCGAAGTTTTTAAAATATATCACCGCAGAGCCTACTGCCAGGTACAGTCCACCCATGCCTATATGCATCGACCCGCGGAAATTGATGTACCCTTTATTTCGTGCATTTCTATCTTCCGGGTTCATATTATTATTTTTTAGAGGGTGCAAAATTAATGGATTATACTCGCAATGCCTTTACATTAAGACGAAACAGCTCTGTTTTTTCCATATTTTTTCTGTTTAAGCTTTGTGAAAATGTATTTCTGGAAGAAAATGAGCATTTCTGAGCATAAATGCCATAATAGCACACCTGGTGCTACTGACTATCATACCGATACCTTAAATTTGCCCCCGTTATGGCAAAAGACAATAAATTACAGGATATCATATCTCATTGTAAAGAATACGGCTTCGTATTTCAGTCATCAGAAATATATGACGGCTTGCAGGCTGTGTATGACTATGGTCAGAATGGCGCTGAGCTGAAAAAGAACATCAAAGACTACTGGTGGTTGAGCATGACCCGTATGCACGATAACATTGTAGGTATTGATGCTGCCATATTTATGCACCCCACCACATGGAAGGCCAGCGGGCATATAGACAACTTCAACGACCCGATGATAGACAACAAGGACAGCAAAAAACGCTACCGTGTTGACCACCTGATAGAGAATTTTGCTGCTACATTGGAAGAAACTGCCGGTAAAGCATTGATCGACCAAATGGAAGCATTGTTGAGCAATGACGATTTTGCTGCTCTGAAACAACTGATTGAAGCAAATAATATCAAATGTGCTGTAAGTGATACCTGCAACTGGACAGATATCCGCCAGTTCAACCTGATGTTCGGTACGCAAATGGGCTCGGTGGCTGAAGATGCCGATATGGTGTACCTGCGCCCCGAAACGGCACAGGGTATATTTGTGAACTTCCTGAACGTGCAAAAAACCGGCCGTATGAAGATACCCTTCGGTATAGCACAGATTGGTAAGGCTTTCCGTAACGAGATAGTGGCGCGTGGTTTCATCTTCCGCATGCGCGAGTTTGAGCAAATGGAGATGCAATACTTCATCAAACCAGGTACACAGAAAGAGTGGTATGAATTCTGGAAAGAGACACGTAAGAAATGGCATGCGACACTAGGCATACCCGACAACCAGCAAAATTTTCACGACCATGTGAAACTTGCACACTACGCGGACGCCGCATGCGATATAGAATACAACTTCCCTGACTGGGGCTTTAAAGAGGTAGAAGGTATCCATAGCCGCACCGACTATGACCTCAGCCGTCACCAGGAATTCAGCAAAAAGAAGCTCACTTACTTTGATACAGAAGAGAATAAACACTATGTTCCGTATGTAATAGAAACCTCAATAGGACTGGACCGTACCGTAATGATGGTGCTGAGCGAAGCATATGAAGAGCAGGACCTGAGCGAAGGCGACAAGAAAGACAGCCGTGTGGTACTGAAATTCGCACCGCACCTGGCACCTATTAAGCTTGCGGTATTCCCGCTTACTAAAAAAGACGGTCTGCCTGAAATGGCACAACAGTTAATGGATGATTGCCGCCCATATTTCAAATGCTTCTACGAGCAGAAAGACGCTATCGGTAAACGTTACCGACGCCAGGATGCAATCGGTACGCCGTTCTGCGTAACGGTAGACCACCAGACCCTGGAAGACAAGACCGTAACCGTACGTTATCGCGACAGTATGGAGCAGGAGCGCATACCCATGGATAAGGTAAAAGACCTGGTGCTGGAAAAGATAAAACAGTTTTAATATTTAATGACTTTCGAAAAGCTTTCAGTTTGCTAACTTTATAGTATGCAAGCCGAACTGTCAGAACTGCGCAAATCTTTAAAAGACAGGTTTGAGTTAGAAGTACCCGAAACATTTTCTGAAGAAGAAATAAGGCTGGGGCTCGAAAAACGATTGGCACAATTGCTGGAACGCAATCCCGAGGAGTTTTTCCAGTTACTGTACAGGGTAGACATACCCGAAAAACAAATGCATGAAGTGTTACAACAAGATGATGCACTGGCTGCGCTTGCGGGTTTAGTGTACCACCGCCAACTTCAGAAGATCAGGTCTCGCCTTAAGTATAAAACATACTTTGACAAAGACAATACGGATAGTGAACTGAAGTGGTAAGTGATCTATATCATAGGTTTTCCCCATGAATATCCGTATTTTTATAGGCTAATAATCAACATATGAAAGTAGTTTACCCTGTTTTACTGGCATTAATGGTACTTACTGCAGCCTGTGTAAAAAAACCTGTACCTGTTACGGTTGATACTGTACCTGCTTACTCTGTAGATGTAGAGATGACCAATATGGTGGGGAATTCGAAGTTGTCGCTGAACGACACCTGGTATAAAACTGCTAATGGAGACTCGCTTAGTATAACCACCTATGCCTACTACATGTCCAATTTTGTGCTTACAGCCGATAATGGATCAACATTTTCGGAACCTGAAAGCTATCATCTGATAGACGAATCGCGTGAATCTTCCAGAAAGTTCAGCATAGCCGGCGTGCCCGCAGGCACTTACACATCTGTTACATTCATGATTGGGGTAGACAGCCTGAGAAATGTATCCGGCGCGCAGACCGGTGACCTTTCTACCGACTTTAATATGTTCTGGGACTGGAACACGGGGTATATTATGGCTAAGATGGAAGGTAAGATCGGCCTGAATATTGTAGACAATGACCTGCTTTATCATATGGGTGGCTTTTCAGGCCCATACAGTGTTTTAAGAACTGTTACACTGCAATTTCCTGAACCATTAATTGTAAAAGCAAATACAAGACCTGCGATACACATGAGCAATAATGCACTCGAGTGGTTCCAGACACCAACAACAATTGACATACGAGCTAATCGTTTCCTGGGCGGCAGGGATAATCTTGTTATTGTTGCAGATAATTACATGGATATGTTTAGCGTTGAACACATTGACCAATGAGAAGAATAAAATTAAATGTTGCTGTTTTACTGTCTGTTATTCTAACCTATATAGCTTGTAAACCAGACCCTTCCTTAGACGTAGATGCTACTGTTCCGGAGAATATATCATTCAGCATACCGGAAGGCTGGCCCACTCCGTTCTATAATTTTCAAAACAACACCTTAACAAAGGACGGTTTCTACCTGGGGCGCAAACTTTTTTATGATCCACGTCTCTCCAGGGACAATACAATATCATGCGGTTCCTGCCATCAGATCTTTGCTGCATTCGCTCACGATGGCCATGCAATAAGTCACGGCATTGATGGTTTATTGGGCACACGAAATTCTCCGGCACTGTTCAACCTCAACTGGCATACCGGCTTTTTCTGGGATGGCGGGGTAAATCATATTGAAAGCCAACCATTGAACCCGATACAAAACCCGGTAGAAATGGATGAGAACCTACCGAATATCATTGCTAAACTACAGGCTGATGAAAAGTACAAGCAAATGTTCGTAGCAGCATGGGGCGATGAAACTGTTACCTCACAACGTATATTCAAATCACTGGCACAGTTCATGGGTATGATCGTTTCAGACCATTCAAAATATGACCAGTATATGCGTGGTGAAGCAGCACTAACAACTGCCGAGCAAAACGGCATGAAGGTGTACAATGAAAAATGTGCCGCATGCCATACTGCTCCCTTGTTCTCCAACTTCTCTTACAGGAATAACGGGCTGCAACCCTCTGCCGTAAACGATAGCGGCAGAATGCGTATAACACAACAGGACACGGACATGTATAAGTTCAAAGTACCATCTTTGCGCAACCTGAAATACACTGCCCCCTATATGCACGACGGTCGTTTCAAAACAATTGACCGGGTTTTAGACCACTATACAACAGGCATATATCAAACACCTACTTTAGATCCACTGTTACAAAACGGGTTGTCATTGTCTGCACAGGAACGCAGCGACCTTATGGCCTTCCTCAATACATTGAATGATGAAGTACTGGTAACGGACAGCAGATTTAAAGAACCTGCAAACTAAAAAAGCCCGCCTTGATAGGCGGGCTGCGTGGTACTAAACGATATAGTCCTATTGAACAGACACCAAAGTATAGTGGCGATCATTACTGCGAGATATCAGTTGCAATTGATATAACCCAGCAGATAATTCATGCACACCTATTTTGTTATCTGCTGGTACAGAACCAGACATGATCAACTGTCCTGTAACATTATATAATTTATAAGCTGCATACTGATGCGCCGACATTATATATAGCGTATTGTTGACAGGGTTAGGGTACACACGTACTTCATCAGCTGTTGCAGGCTTTTCTACTGCTAATATATCCTGTGGATCAACAGCATACCAATCATTATAGAATACTTGATTTGAGCCGTCAAGCTTCCAGCCATTTCCCATGTATGCTTTTCCATTCAACACCGTAACGGTACTATACATACGGCTTGTAGTAAGCTCTGCACCCTGCCAGTACACCCAATCATCTGCTACCTGGTCGTAAGCAAAAAAGTGGTTGGAATAAATGGTACTCATGCCAATTGCTCCATCTGCGCCTAAACCTATATATGCCTTATTATCAATAACCAACGATATTCCGCCCCATATTGAAGGTTCTGGGTAGGCCTTCTTCGCCGTCCATTTATCTGTCGCAGGATCATATTCATAGAGCTTGTTCGTTGGTGTACCTGCAACTTCGCCACCTACTATATAACCTTTTGAATTGATCGCAAAACCTATTCCATTGCGGATACCTCCCCCGGGATAATCTGCCTTTGCTTTCCACTTGTCTGCTGCAGGATCATACTCCCACGTCTTGGCACTCTTGGCGGAACCTTCAGAGCCACCTACAATATATGCCTTGTTGTTTACTACAAATACTGCAGCGTCAGAAACACCAGCTGAAGGGAAACCGGATTTTGCGATCCATGTATCTGCTACAGGGTCATATTCCCACAAGTCAGCCATATATGTCGGTGACGGATTGAAATTGTTGTAGTCCTGTGCTCCAAGACCAAGATAGGCCTTACCATTAATAACAAATGTGACACCCTCAGTCCTGATAAAATTCCCGGGCAACCCGTTCTTGAAATTCCACTTATCCGTCACCGGGTCGTAACTCAACAGATCGTTCTTATTCTGAAAGTTACCAACATATCCGCCACTGACAAATATCTTGTTATCTACAGCAAAAGTCATAGCCCCCCACCGGCCGGGTGTAGGCATCGATGCCAGTGTCTTCCAACTACAATACCCTTCCTGGCTAACCAATAATAGAGCCAGGAAAGAGATCGTCACTGCTTTAAATAGTTTGAGTCTTTTCATTGTCGTAAGTTTTTTCTTATAGACAAACACGACAATAGAACAGGCCAATGAAAACCTCTTAAGCTTACTTAATAATGCATAACAACAGTTAAAATACCTTGTAGATAGTACAGCCAAATCACGATACCGTGGTACTACAGCAAATGAAATTATTTATCATTACTGTGTAATATTAATATAGTAAGAACTATTTAATTGTTCGTTCTTCTATAGCATCACTTACAGCCAATACAAGGTTATATGGCACACTCAACCCTTTTTCCGGCACAATATCATACCTGTCCATAGACGACCAATGCATGTAAAAACGGTCAATACCGGGTACATTTACCTCGAAATACATACCATCTTTGCGGTGTTGAGGAATAATAACGGCATGTACCGTATGACCGTCATAAGACACTCTTGTGGTGAAATTCTGCTTCATCACGGCAAAATTAAAATGATTTTTTGGGCTTTCTGCTGTTATATCTCCAACCTTTTTTGCAGTCTGCATGTCTTTAGTATCATAGAGTTATTACCCGCAAATTCAATAACCAAAGAATTTAAATAACTGTCAGATATGAATTTAGGAGTAGCGATCAAATCGGTAAGGAGGCAACTCGGCATAACACAACAGGAGTTATCTGAGAAAAGCGGGATTTCGCAGACTTCACTGTCGCAGATTGAAAATGCCGTGAAACGCCCGAGTAACAAGACAATTCAAAGCATTTGTACTGTGTTGGAAGTACCGGAAGCTGTATTATATATATTAGCTATGCAGGATACTGATGTGCCATCAGACAAAAAGAATGTATATGACATGCTTTTCCCATCTATCAAAAACCTTGCACTACAGATAGTTGGTAATGAGAACAAAGAAATAATAGAGAATTGCCAGGCTGTAGCGGTATAAATAAGTACTTTCCAATCAGTTAGTTTAACGACATAAATATATGCAGGTGATGCCACACACCATCTGCTATATGTATGCTCTTTTGCAGGCTATCCAGCGATATCCTGACAGGAACATCATCTGTTGCGCTGTTTGAATATACTACGGGCTGTTCCTTTTTGTTACTAAATAGCCCGGACAGCTCATGCCAGTTACAAATGGATATAGCGCATGTATATAATATCAATGACCACAACATTGACCAGCCAATAAATCCTGCTTTTGTATTAGTGAACGGCTTCCTCATCCTGTATATTTTGGTGCTGCTGCAGCTTAAATTTACTTTATTACCATATCTCTCATCTACCCCTTTGCGGGGGATATTCAATTGTATCTGTATTTGTCATATCATAAGGCTTAAAATACTGTTCTGTTCAACCGAAACAGGCAGATAATCAGTATTTTAGCTATATGAGAGCGCTGATCGTTGTTGTAATTACCTGCCTGTTACTACCGTTAACCGGTATCGGGCAGCCTACACAGGTAGCGCAGGAATGCAGTCGCTCCAAAATATTTAATGCCTCCGCAAAAACAACACTCGCGTCACCCGACGAACTTAAGTATGACGTCAGGCATGTACATATTGATATATCGCTTGACAACACATCTGTAGCTATTGCAGGCAAAGCTACTACAACAGCACTGGTTACTGAGGGAAACTTCGCCTTGTATGTATTTGAACTCAATAGCAAACTGGCCATAGACTCAGTGAGCATAAATGGCAAAGATGCTGTCTTTGTACGTACTGATAACCTGGTAAAAACCTTTATGCCTTCACTTTTGCAAACAGGCGATGTTTTTTCTGCAACAGTATATTACCATGGATTGCCGGACGCTGGTTCTGTATTCTTTTTCCAGAGTGGTATGAACAATGCGCCTGCAGAAGAATGGAACAGTACAGTAACCTATACGTTAAGTGAGCCTTTCAATTCAAAAGACTGGTGGCCATGCAAACAATACCTGGAAGACAAAATTGATTCGGCTGATATATGGATAACTGTGCCGGACAGCCTGAAAGCCGGGAGTAATGGTTTGTTGCAACGAGTAACGTCTTTAGCAGGTAATAAGAAACGTTTTGAATGGAAAACTACCTATCCTATTGCATATTACTTGTTGTCTGTATCTGTTGCTGCTTATGATGAGTATTCTTTTACACGTACTATGCCCGATGGCAAAGAGGTGCTGGTACAGAATTACCTCTACGACAGGCAAAATGTGCTGGACAGCTTTAAAAACAGGTTAGACACTACAGGTGAAATGTTATACTATTTCTCTGAATTGTTCGGCACATATCCTTTTCACAAAGAGAAATACGGGCATTGTATGGCGCCTGTATTCGGTGGTATGGAACACCAGACCATGACTACACTACATAACTTTAATGCGGCACTGGTGGCGCATGAATTGACCCATCAGTGGTTTGGTGATAATGTAACCTGTGGTACATGGAGAGATGTGTGGTTGAATGAAGGATTTGCTTCTTATGGGGAGTATTTGTTTGCTGAAAAATTTTGGGGAGATACTGCAGCGCTTAAATATATACAAAAGGTGCATGACATTGTTTTAGATGATACAGTATTGACAGGGTCAATTTATATGTCAGAGGCAGAAGCAAACAACCCCTACCGCATATTCGACGGAAGGCTCAGTTATCAAAAGGCATCATCTGTATTGCATATGTTGCGGTATATCATTAATAATGACAACCTGTTCTTCAGTATACTTCGGGAATATCAGTTGCAGTTTGCAAACAAAACAGCTACCACAGACGACTTCAAACAATTGGCTGAAAACCTGTCCGGATTTGACCTTCAGCAATTCTTCGATCAATGGATCTATGGCGAGGGCTACCCAATATATTCAGTAATTTGGAACCAACTTGACGACAAATTATTGCTACAAATAGAACAACAAGGCTGTGTACCCGCTTCCGTACGCAAATTCAATATGCCTGTAGAAATTAAGGTGATATTTTCAGGAGGTGATACTACTGTCCGCTTGCCAGATGGAATTGACCAGTACACAGAAATAACCATACAACGTAAAATTGACAATATCCTATTCGACCCGAAAGACGCATTGTTGAATAAAGAAGTAGTAAACAGGGACTATGCATTGGGTATCCGAAATTTGCCAGTCGATGTATATGTGTATCCCAACCCCGCTGTCAACGACTGGAAAGTTGTAAATATTACCCCGGGAAGTGAATTATTGCTCACTGATCTGCAAGGCAGGAAAATCTGGACAAAAACTGCAACTGATAATTACGGGATATCAATACCTGCTGCAGGCTATGCCAGGGGTGTGTATTTACTTCGCATAATGGATAATTACAACAAAACCACTTCATTAAAGCTAATAAGGTTGTAACTTCCCATAAAGGACATTACGTATGAGGATTCTCAATTTTACATTATTAATAGCAGTCACCTCTATATGGTTTAATGCTGAGGCACGTAATGAATGTTCCGAAAGAAGCATTCTGCGAGGTATGCAGAAAACAACGGTTGCAACTCCGGAAGAGGATAATTATGATGTAAAAGGGCTGAAATTTGATATAAATCTAACAAATACTGGTCTTACAATAAGCGGCAATGTAACTACATACGCACGCACATTAATATCTAATTTCAATGTCTATGCATTTGAACTGGATACAGCGCTGACTATTGACTCTGTAAAAGTGAATAATCAGCCTGTAACAATAACAACATCCGCAAATGTGAGAAGAGCCCAGATAGGCAATGCTTTAGCAAATAATACAGATTTCACAGTACAGGTGTTTTATCATGGTACGGCTCCTGCAGGAACCGGGCAGTTTTTTACCGGGGGATTGAACTATGTCAAAACACCTTCCGGTACAGAGATCATGTACTCATTGAGTGACGACCTGTTTGCCAAAGACTGGTGGCCCTGCAAACAGTCATTACAAGACAAGATAGACTCTGTAACCATGTGGGTGACAGTGGATGACAACCTGAAAGTTGCAAGTAACGGGTTGTTGAAAAACACAACTACAATGCCGGGAAATAAACTGCGTTATGAATGGGAAACAAAATACCCGATTGACTATTACCTTGTAGCGGTAGCAGTGGGCCCATTCAGCGACTACAGTTACTATATGCACTATACAGATGGCAGTGGAGATTCGATGCTTGTACAAAACTACCTGTTTGACAGCAGTACTTACATGACCTCTATCAACAAAGCCACCTTTGACACCACAGGACAGATCATAGACTATTTCTCGAAGCTATTTGGCAAATATCCCTTCAAAGATGAGAAATACGGGCATTGTATGACTGCGCTTAGCGGAGGTATGGAACACCAAACCATGTCGTGGTTGGGCACATCAAACCTCGCACCTCAACTTGTTTCGCACGAGTTGGCCCACCAATGGTGGGGCAACAGCGTTACCTATAGCCGGTGGGATCATGTATGGCTTAGTGAGGGCTTTGCCACCTATGCAGAACAGTTATTCCTGGAACATTTTGATGGACCACAAGCTGCCAAAACTGAAAGAACAGCTACATTTGGCAACGTACTGGGCGCAGCAAACGGTAGCGTGTGGGTAGATGATACCACCAATGTGGGCAGAATATTCGACAACCGGCTTACGTACGATAAAGGCGCATCTGTAGCTCATATGTTACGATACCTTGCGCCCGAAGACAGCCTTTTCTTTGTCGCTTTACGGGCCTACCAGCAACAACATAAATATGGCAATGCGCAAACGTCTGACCTGCAGACTGCTATGGAACAAGCCTATAATATGCCATTGGACAGCTTTTTCAGGCAGTGGGTATACGGTCAGGGATACCCGACATACAATGTAAAATGGGCACAATCAGGAAATATACTACACCTGAAATTCGTTGAGGGCACCTCACATAATTCCGTCAAACATTTTAACCTGCCCGTTGAAGTACTACTCAAATCGCCGACCGGTGATACAATAGTAAAGATCAGTGATGCTGATCTGCTTAACCACAATATCATAATTTGTAACAAAACCATAAACGGCGTAGTGGTAGATCCTAATGATGAGATCGTTAATAAAACAGGCACTGTTACTAGCGACCCTACCCTTTTGTCTGTACCTGTAGATATGTTCAGTCAAATGAAGGTATTCCCCAATCCTGCTGAATACGGCTGGCATATTTCAGGTATAACGACCGATTCACATATACGGCTGTATGACATCAGCGGCAAAATGGTATGGACCGGCAGCGCTGCATCAGATACGTATATACCGGCTCATAACCTTGCACATGGCATATACATTTTACAATTAAATGCTCCCGAAGCAGGTACAGGCTATTTCAGGTTGGTAAAATAAGAAAGAACCTTAAAATGCAGAGATTGTTATATATGGTATCTTTGCAAAGTAATTACGAAAGCATCGGCAGCCAACAAAGCATACATGGATAATCTTCAGGAACTATTTCAACAAATAATTGATAAGCCCATCCCTTCACTTTCCATTATTCTCAACCTGGTACTGATAGAGAGCCTCCTGTCTGTTGATAATGCAGCGGTATTAGCCACTATGGTAATGGACCTGCCCAAAGACCAACGCAAAAAGGCACTGAAATATGGTATAGTAGGAGCTTATATATTCCGGGGGATATGCCTGTTCTTCGCTGTTCTGCTGGTGCAGGTATGGTGGTTCAAACCGGTTGGTGGTATCTACTTGCTATTCCTTACCGGCAAATACTTCTTTCAGAAGCAGGAAGAAGAAAGCCCTGAGACCATAGCAGATGAACTGAACCGCAAAAAGAAAAGTGCACTGTATCATAAGACGATCGGTGCTTTTGGCCCTTTCTGGTCAACTGTGATACTGGTAGAACTTATGGACCTTGCCTTTTCTATTGACAATGTAATAGCCGCTACGGCCTATACCAAAAACATCATCCTCATATGGGCGGGCGTGTTTATCGGCATACTCGCCATGAGATTCGTGGCGCAGGGTTTTGTCCGCCTGATGGAAAAGTACCCTTTCCTGAATGCATGTGCCTACACGGTTATCGGTATACTTGGGGCCAAACTCACTATGTCAGTGCTCACACATTTCTACCCTTGTACGCCCTTTACCAACTTTCTTGAAGGACCTCAAGCCTGCCTCGATATGGAGGGTGGACAAATGCCCGTTGGCGAACATGCGATAGTTTGGGGGGATGTCCTGATGTCTTTTATCAGTATCGGCATTTTTGTTATACCTGTGATGACCTCTATCCTCTTTAATTTCCCGAAGCATCGGCAGCATCAGGGGTAGAATAGAAATCCCAGTCGGGGTAGGTAGCATTCCAGTGTATCTTGTCGCCTATTTTACCTATTCCAAAGAGTTTATTCAGTGCTATATCAAGGCCCAGCTCATTATATGCACCCGCAACATGATAATGAGAACGGGAATAGTGCACCTGGAAACGGTTAAGGTCTATACCGACACCGTACGCAAAACCTGCCATGCCTGTCTTATCCTTTATCACCAGCTCAGAGCGACGCAGGTGATTATATGAAGCTGTAACCAACACCCTCTTACCCAGCAGTATCTCAGCCCCGAATATGAAATGCCTGAACAGCTTGTCGGTAAAGTAGGTCTTTGTTTTATTGTCCTCTTCCGTAGTGCCGAACAGGTTATTACTTTGTGCATCTGCGGGGTTATCATAACGAACATCCCATTGGTACAGGTGATGTAAAGTCGCTATCAACCTCAACGGGACGTATTTGAAACGCTTGGTGATGCCTATCTGTACGTCAAAAGGCAGCGGTTCTGCCGGATTATTGGGATTGTACTTTTTCAGCATCACCCCCATATTTTTGGCCACAGCGCCAATTGTAATGAGCGATGCCGTGTCCATATAAGTAATGCCAACATCAGCCATGGCGGCATAGGCATTCCGGTCGTACAGGGTAGACTGTGCATATTTCAGCGAAGCCCCATAGCGCCATTTCTGCAGGTATTGCCTGGAAGCACCTATGGTTATGGCATAGTCACTGGCGTTGAAATCGCCCATTTCGTTACCCAGGTTATCTGTACGGGTAAACTTGCCATAGTTGAGGTATTGTACCCCCAGCAGGAAAGAGGTTTCCAGCTTGGGTACGTGGTAGCCATATTGCAGATTAGATACACTGATGCCTGAATAGTAAAAATTCTGGTTGAGACCCAGTGTGTTGTGCAGACCCGGCCGCATCAGCGAGGGGTTCTGCATAGCCAGCGAGATATCCTTATCAGCATTGGAAACGTTCATACCACCGAGGGCCGAAACATGCGGACCCGAGGGTAGCCTGAGAAATTCCATAGCACTCTGCCCGCCTACCACCTGCGCAACGGCGGGTGATGCAGCAAGACAAAACAGGTATATACTGGTCAGGATACTTTTTGGCATATGTTGTTAACGTATGATCAGCATTTATATTGCTGTAAATGCGTTAGTTATATTACTTACCGCTTTCAGCAGCCTTTTGCATCTCTTCTACAATAGCCTGGCTGACACCCGTACTGGAGAAGCCGCCATCATGGAAGAGGTTTTGCATGGTCACCATACGGGTAAGGTCGCTGAACAGGCTGACGCAGTAATTAGCGCAATCCAGTGACGACGCACTACCTAAAGGAGACATTTTATTAGCATATTCAAAAAAGGCGTCGAAACCTGATACACCTGAGCCTGCGGTAGTAACAGTCGGCGACTGTGAAATGGTGTTCACCCTTACTTTTTTAGCAATACCATAGTGGTAGCCAAAGCTGCGGGCGATACTTTCCATCAGAGCCTTAGCTTCTGCCATATCGTTGTAACCCGGGAAGGTGCGTTGTGCCGCTATGTAGGTCAGTGCTACCACAGAACCCCACTCGTTGATGGCATCCAGCTTCATGCAGGATTGTAATACTTTGTGCAGCGACAAAGCGGATATATCCAATGTTTTCTGGAAGTTGTCGTAATTAGTAGCTGTATAAGGGAAATTCTTCCTTACGTTGGGAGACATGCCAATGCTATGCAAAACAAAATCCAGCTTACCGCCCAGCACTTCCATGCTCTTGTTCAGCAGGTTCTCTATATCCTCAACCGATGTAGCATCGGCACCAATTACTTCAGCATTGTTACACTGCTTCGCCAGTTCATTGATCTTGCCCATACGCAAAGCGATAGGAGCGTTGGTCAATACTATTTCACCACCCTCTTCGCACACGCGCAGTGCAGTTTGCCAGGCAATAGAACGTTCGTCCAGCGCACCGAAAATGATACCTTTTTTTCCCTTAAGCAGTTGATTAGCCATAACTAGGTCTGTTTTAAATATTTAGGAATGGTAAAAGTAGAAAAAAAAGTATTGGTTTTCGCCTCTTATTAGCCTTGAGCTATATGGTGTATGGTGTTGTTTTTCATATTTCGGGTTTTATGTGGTTATATATGTAAATTAATTTGCGGCTATCATTCCCAAGTGTAAAAACATGCCTTTTTGTATCGTTTTGTATCGAATTGTTGCGGTTTTCAGGGTATCGTAAATAGAAACACATCGCAATTATATTATTTAAATATATAAGTATTGATACAGCGCGGAGGTTTTGTTAAGTATTGTTAAGTAATATTGAGTGTGTCTCTGTTATTATCAATCCTCATTCCGCATAAATGACAATACCTTCTATGAATCGCGGTGTTGTGCAGGAAATCACCCGAACCACAAAACATGTTACTATTGTATACTATTTCAAAGAACCAGTGTGTTATATACACTATTAAATTATAGTCAAATATACAATAATTTCATGTAAATGTCAAAACTAATATGGCTGGCTAATTTGTAATAATATGAGTAGGGCGTCACCTGGCAGGGATGGGAACGGGATAAACTTTGCCCGAGCTAACCACCCCGATTTTCAAAACCCATCAAAGATGGTTTTGAAAATATCCCCTCCTAGTAACAGGAGGGGAGTTGAATATTTGATAATAATCATGGGCTTAACATTAGCAATTATTATGAACAGTTACTCTTTATTTTCCTCCCAGGTGTCTTTGATGTCAGGTGTATTCATGGGTTTGGAGTAATAGTGGCCTGTTCCATGCTTTTTTCTTGCTCGTTCAGCCATAATTATACCAACAACTGAGGCAGGAATAAACAACAAAAAATACCAATAGTTAAAATGACCCATTAAACTATATAAACCAGCGATGACAAGCACTGCTATAAAAACAGGGCTGAGAAATATCTTTATCCAATAGATCATTTCCATCAGCAAATTCATATGTACTTGATTAATACATAGACTTTAACCCATCACCGCCTGATAATTACCTCTACCCTTCGGTTCCTGTCGCGACCAATTTCGGTGTCGTTTGATGCTATGGGATCTGCTTCTCCCCAGCCCTGGGTGTTGATATTCAGTTCGTCGATGCCGTAGCCCATTATTTCTTTCTCCACTATCCTGGCGCGCTCTGCCGAAAGCTGCTCATTGATCATGGGTGTGCCCGTATTATCAGTATAGCCATTTATCATCACTACATAGCCCGTTTCTGCCAGCCAGGGCTCCATAGCTGTTTGTATCAGCGTCCTGTCAGAATCAGAAAGCGCCTTGCTGTTGATGGGAAAATGAACGGTAAAAATGAGGCTGTCATGTATCGGAGCGGAGTATCCCTGCGGCAACAGTGGTATGTTCCGCTCAATATACATATCTGCTTCCCGTGATGTTTTTTCTGCCCATATAGTGTCTGTAATAGCCTGGTAGCCTATCCTGTCTGCCGTATACAGGTATTTTTTACCGGCAGGAAGGGTGATCATAAAACTACCGTCACCACGATTACTCACAAAACGATACAGGTGCGCACCTGTTTTCACATCGCTGATATTCACTGCGGTGTAGTTCAGCTTGTTTTGGGTCAGGCTATCGTAAGCATAGCCTTTCCATGCCACAACAGGCACCGGTTGCAGGTAAGTCGCCAGTTTAGTCCGGTACAGGTCATAATTACCTTCGGTGCTGTCCCTGTCCGATGCAAAAAACGCTGTTTGGCCGTCCATGGTCACAGATATGCTTTTTTCGTTGCCATTAGAGTTGATAGGGTAACCCATATTAATGGGTGCCGACCATGTAGTATCATTTACTTTGCGGCAATAATACAGGTCGGAGCCGCCCATCCCGGGGTGGCCATCGCTTGTGAAATAGAGTGTACGATTGTCAATATGAATGAATGGCGCGGTCTCATCGCCGGGCGTATTGATCTGCGGGCCCAGGTTGCGGGGCATACGCCACAGGCCATCGTCGAAAGTGGAGACCCAAAGATCCAGCCCGCCATAGCCACCTTCGCGGTTGCTCACAAAATACAGGTCGCGGTTATCGGGCGACAGGCAGGGCATGCCTTCATAAGCCGTAGTATTAATAGTAGCGCCAAAGCTCTGCCCGATAGACCATACACTGTCAGCCGTATAGGCCATGAACAGGTCGCAGCCACCCTGGTCCCAGCCGTTCTCGCTGCGGTTGTCGCAACGCATATAGAACAGGTAGTGCCCGTCGGCAGACACGGTCTGTGCCGCCTCATGGTCGGGTGTGTTGGTAGGCCTGCCCAGGTTGCCACCGGACAGCCAATCGCCACAGGTATCCAGGTGGGTGTGGTAACAATCCATATCTACATTATTCACCATACGGGTGAAATATAGTTGTGTAGTATCGGCGGGGATAAACGGGTGCAGCTCCGGGTATTGTGTATTCACCCTCGGGCCAAGATTATATACGCTGTCTTTCAGCATGTTTTTCAGCGCAGCCTGCATAAATATGGCCTGTTTGCGCAGCACCTCCCATTCTTTATTGCCCGCGCCATTGTGACCGGCTATCAGTTGCATGGCCTGTGCGGGCTTATAATCGTACAGCAGGGAGCGTGCCAGCGGCAGGGCGAAGGCTGTTTGACCGTTCTTACAACTACGCGATGCATTAACGAATACCTCGGTTGCCTTGTCAAATTTACGGTCGGTAAAATACCATGTACCCAGCGTACTGTATGCTTCGGCATAGCCCGGGTAGGTTTGTATGGCCTTGTGCATAGCCACATAAGCCAGGCTGTCTTTCTTCTTCAGGTGGTATTGCAGGGCAGTGTTATACTCTTTTACAGCAGCATCCGGCACCTGTGCAAATACAGGTGCTGCGAACAGGAGGCAGTATGTAAATATGATGTACTGTCGCAATATGAACCTCAATAATAGGTAAAAATAATAACCTATGCCGTTCATTCATAAAAACAGAACTTTGTATTTTCAGCAATACTGAACTTTTTCCATATGAGCACAATGATAAAATGTCCCCAATGCGGCAATGAATTTCAACCTGACGAGGCCGCGAGGGATGAAATAAGGAAGGAATACAGAACGGAGATGATGAGCTGGCAGAAGAAGAAAGAGGAGGAACTGAACAGCAAATTGCAGCAGAAAGAGGAAGAAACCCGCAAGCAACTGGAGGAGGTGCGCAAGAATCTGGGCACGCAGATAGAACTACAGGTGAAAAAGAAGCTGGAGCACGACTACGAAACGCAGATGAAATTTCTGCAACAGCAGAATAGCGAGAACGAGGCGCGACTGGCGGATGCGAGGAAGAAAGAACTGGAGTACCTGAAAAAAGAACAGGAGATACTGAACCGTGAAAAAGAACTGGAGCTGGAAATGCAGAAGATGCTGAGCGAAGAGAAGAACAAACTCTCAGAAAGCATCAGGAAACAGGAGGAGGAACGCAACCAACTGAAGTTTAAAGAATATGAGAAACAACTGGAGGACCAGAAAAAGCTGGTAGAAGAGATGCGTCGCAAAGCGGAGCAACGCTCGATGCAGATGCAGGGCGAAGTGCAGGAGCTGGCGCTGGAAGAGATGCTACGAAGCACTTTCCCTTTTGACATAGTGGAAGAGGTAGGCAAAGGCGTGCGTGGTGCCGACTGTATACAGACCGTACGCAACAACCTGGGGCAGGACTGCGGCAAGGTGATATATGAGAGTAAACGCACCAAAGATTTCAGTGCCGACTGGATAGAGAAACTAAAGGCCGATATGCGCAGCCAGGGTGCAGATATAGCCGTACTGGTGACACAGGCCATGCCTAAGGATATGGAGACCTTTGGCGAAAAGGATGGTATATGGATATGCTCGTTTGCGGAAGCTAAAGCGGTGGCACAGGTGCTGCGCGACTCGATACTGCGGGTGTATAACGTGACCAAAAGCCAGGAGAACAAAGGGGATAAAATGACCCTGCTATACAGCTACCTGACAGGCAGCGAATTTACCGAACAGTGGAAGGCCATACGCGAGGGCTTTATGTCTATGAAGGTATCGATACAAAAAGAGCGTGACGCTATGGAGCGCATATGGAAGGCCCGTGAGAAACAACTGGAAAAGATACTCCTCAGCTCAGCACACATACGCGGCTCAATAGACGGCATAGCAGGAATGGATAGTATAGATATGAACCTGCTGGATGATGGGGTGGATATGATAGATTAGAAGTATATGGGAAAAGTGTACACAGTTTTCCTGAATGGTAAAAGAATTGCTACTACTCTATTTGAGCATGGCGATCCACCTATGGGCGTAGTTCTTGGAGCACTTCGACTTGAAGGCATTGAATCCGGTTATGATTTTTTCAGAGCATACTGTGTAGCAAACCATATTGAACACACAGATCATGCAGAGGATAGAATCATAATTACTGAAAGTAAAATACATGGGTTGGTGGTGTTAAATACAGACGGGAAGGAGATCAAAGGAGTAGGAGAACAGATTTCAGGTATGGATGGCGATACTTTTCAGATTGACATATTTGGCATTCCATACCCTTTTTATGAAGAAGAGTTCCCGGACCATGTAAGTAAATACAATGAGTTGTTCAAAGACAAAAGTCCTTAGTAATATGCTGTTCAAGATGTTCTGACAGGCATCTTGAACTTATAAATACTAAGCCGTTTTGCAAACGGCATTCATAGTTACCAAGCTAATTGTAATCAGTCAGCTCAATCAAACCCTTACCACCATAAATAGTACGCGCACTACTGTAAATGTATTCTTCTTCTTTTTCTACAATATTGGCAGCAACAGGGTTTCGATGAATATAATCACGCTTCACTTTAAAAAAATTTGAAGTAGTGATCTCTTCTGCATGATTATCCTTTTGCCAGAATGTAATTTTATCATCCTGCTTCAGCAACCACAACAACCAGCTTTTGCGACTTTCCTGCTGGTTATTTTCAATTGCCTGCACAACCTGCGTCGCGGTATATTTCTTAAAATCTCGTAGTATATCGCTTAACTTGTTTCTTCCGGTACAGGAAATAATAAGGTGTATATGATTACTCATTATTACCCACGCAAATATTTCAAGCCCTTTATTCTTCCGGCAGTATTTGAGACTATCGACAATGATATCTGCATATTCATTGCGGGTAAAAACATCTACCCACTGTACTACAGTACATGTGATAAAGTAAACTCCTTGCTGGTCATATATTCTGTAAGCATAGCCCATATCGTGATAGTTTGGCACTTCAATATACTGAACTTTGGGAATGCTATTGCCGTTTGCAAAACTGCTTTCTATTCAGTGTTCGAGATGCCCTCCGGAACATCTCGAACAGCAGTGATATTATTGACTAGAAACCGTATCAGCTGTTAATGATGTTACAAATCTCACATAGAAATCCGACAACTAAGCTGTTGCAAAGAAGAAAAACCAAAATAGTGTCCAAATCAATCCAATTGAATTGAATACTAAGAGCTCGATGCTTGTTTGATATTTCGGATAATAGGCTCTACAAGCAGAAATAATTAAGAAATTAATAGTAAACAAAATCGGGAGCAGTAAAAGCCCATACCCCATAGGACCTCCACCATTTTTCATAATTCTTATAGATAAGGGCACAAAATAAAAATTTGCCAAAATAAGAATGCTTGATACAATCCTATTTGCATTTTTGGTCATTTATTATTTGTGTTTTGATAAATATCAATAACTAAACGGCCTCTCCGCAGTCGCCATAAACTTATTCCAGATATCAGCTACAATTTCACCTGCTGGTTTAATGTCTTTTATCAGTCCGCTTATTTGTCCTATTTCCAGTTCGCCTTCGGTAAGGTCTCCTTCAAACATACCTTTTTTAGCGCGGGCACGGCCCAGCAGCTCTATCATTTCGTCGTTGGTGGCACAACGGTTCTCCGCCTCTGCCACACGCACATAAAAGTCGTTCTTTATCAGTCGTACGGGAGTGAGTTTTTTCATGGTCAGCACGGTGTCACCTTCGTTCGCGTCAACTACCGCCTGTTTAAAATTCTGGTGGCTACTGGCCTCGGGGCTGCATACAAAACGGCTGCCCACCTGCACACCTTCGGCACCCAGCGCCATCATAGCATACATGGCACGACCCGTGGCAATGCCTCCCGCTGCTATCACGGGTATATGCACCGCTGCACGCACCATCGGTACCAGGCAGAGCGTGGTGGTCTCTTCGCGACCGTTGTGTCCGCCCGCTTCAAAGCCTTCGGCCACTACCGCGTCCACTCCGGCATCTTCGCTTTTCTTGGCAAACTTCGCACTGCTTACTACATGCACTACTTTAATGCCTTGTTCCTGTAAGGTCTTTGTCCATGTTTTGGGGTTGCCAGCCGAGGTGAAAACGACCGGTACTTTTTCTTCTATTATAATAGCGATGTGCTTATCGATATCGGGGTACAGCAACGGCAGGTTAACACCAAATGGCTTGTCTGTAGCTGCCTTGCATTTTTGTATATGCTCTTTGAGTACTTCGGGATACATACTGCCCGCGCCTATCAGGCCCAGTCCGCCCGCATTGCTCACAGCAGAAGCCAGCCTCCAGCCCGACGCCCATATCATACCCGCCTGTATTATGGGGTATTTTATTCCGAACAGTTCGGTGATGCGGTTATTGAATGTATTGTCAGCAGTTATCTTTCCTTCAAAGAGCATTCGTAAATAGTTTAGGCGTTCTTCTTTTTATAAAACAGCGTATTGCTGTTCTCTTTCCTGAAAATCTTCTTAGCCGTTTCCATCAGGAAATCAGCAGTAACAGCATTGTACTTTTCCCACTCGTCGTTGATCATAGCGGCATCGCCCAGCAACTCATAAAAGGCCAAGTTGTTGGCACGCGACAGCAGGCTCATATCCTCAAAAGCGATCATCGACTCTATCTTGTTCTTCACCTTGGTCAGCTCTTCGTCTGATATACCTTCGGCCAGCAGTTTTTCAACTTGTTCATTGATAGCGGCATCGGCTTCTTCCAATGTTTTGCCTTCTACTATCTTCCCTTCTATGATGAGCATACCGGGGTCAAGGCTGCCTGTGTGGTAGCTGCCAATATTGCTGAATATCTTTTGTTCTTTTACCAATGCCTGGTGCAACCTTGATGCCATACCATTGCCCATGATATCCGTTATCAGGTCGGTAGCATAGTATGCGGGCGACATCCTGTCATCCATATGCCATGCTTTGTATATGGCGTTCAATGGCACGTCCGCTTCAAACACCTTTACTCCCGCCTCAGCCTGTGCCGGCTCCTGCGGAATATTACGTACATACTTTTCGCCTGCAGGTATGCCGCCAAACCATTTTTCTGCCAGTGCTTTTACCTCTTCAGTAGTTACATTACCGGCAACAGCCAGTATCGCATTGCTGGGGCGGTAATGTTTGTAGAAGAAGTTCTTTACATCTTCCAGTTGTGCTTCTTCTATATGCTTCAGCTCCTTACCTATGGTCATCCACTTATAAGGGTGCTTTTTGTATGCCAGTGTACGCAACTCGTCCCAGGCGTTACCGTATGGCTTGTTGATGTAATGTTCTTTGAACTCCTCGCAAACCACCTTGCGCTGTACGTCCAGGCTTTTCTCGCTGAAATCCAGCGCATTCATCCTGTCGCTCTCCAGCCAGAAGGCCGTTTCTATATTCTGCACGGGTAGTTGTACGTAGTAGTTGGTAATGTCATTGGTGGTGTAGGCGTTGTTCTCACCACCCGCCATTTGCAATGGCTCATCGTATTCAGGCACATTCTCCGACCCGCCGAACATCAGGTGCTCAAACAAGTGCGCGAACCCTGTACGTGCTTCATCCTCATCGCGGGCGCCTACGTCATACAGCACGTTTACCGCCACCATCGGGGTATTGGTATCCCTGTGCACGATCACCTTCAATCCATTCTCAAGTGTAAACCTGTCAAACTGTATCATAATATCTTTTTGAACGTGGGCAAAGTTAATGGATTGGCGATAAGTCGCCAGCCTAAAATGCAGGCATAGTCATTTTCTATGATGTGTACTTGCGCATTACAGCAAACTATCTTTATGCCGCTCCAGCATATCCAGCAACCTGTCTACATGATGCAGGTGTGTGCGGAAGGACAGACAAGCGAAACGCAACACATATTGCCCATTCAGCATAGTAGACGAGATAAATATATCTCCATCTTTATGCATAGCCTCTACCAGGCTTTTATTAAAATCATTAGCATCTCCGGTAGGTGGCACGTAACGATATGTTACTACTGACAACTCGGCCGGGCAGGCAATCTCGAAACCGAGCGCTTTTACCTGTTCTGTAAAATAGGTAGTGAGCAATATCTTCTCCCTCAGGCAATCTTTAAAAGCCTGCTCTCCATATAATTTTAATGGCAGCCACATGCGCATACCACGAAAATGTTTACTCAGTTCAGGTGAAATATCTGCGGGTGATATTACCTCAGTAGAATGGACCGTGTCCTGCATATAGTTGGCTTCGTAGGCAAAGGCATTCTGCAAATGATGTAATTGTTTCACCAGCACGATACCCGTACCGTACGGCAGGAACATACCTTTGTGCGGGTCCATCACTATTGAGTCTGCCAGTTCTATACCGTCAAACTTAGGTCGATAATCATCCAGTAATAAAAAGTAACCACCATAAGCAGCGTCTACATGCATCCACATATCATACCTCTGCGCTACTTCGCTTATGCTACGTAACGGGTCGATGGCACCTACGTCTGTACTGCCAGCATTGGCAATCACCATAAATGGCAGCAAGCCTGCTTTTATATCTACCGCAACCTGTTTTTCAAATGCGTTCACATCCATGCGGTACTGGTCGTCCATAGCGATCTTTCGCACAATGCATTCACGTAGTCCCGCAATGATGATAGCCTTATCAACACAATGATGTGCCTGCGATGTAGTATAAATAACTGTACGCTCAAAATCGCGCGCTTTTAAGTTCTTAGCATCCCTTGCAGTTGTCACCGCTACCAGGTTAGCAATGCTACCTCCTGATGTAATATTGCCCCCGAAACCTTTTTCATAACCTACCAGCCTGCCACTCCATTCAATCAGCGCATTCTCAATACGCACTGCACCCGGCGATGCATAGAACACACCCGCATATTTATTGGTCACGTCCGCCAGGTAATCGCCAAGGGCTGCCGCGTACAACCCACCGCCCGGTATATAACCCAGGTGTCCGCCATGTGCGGTATTGATGCCCGGGTCTTCCATATGTTGCTGCAACAGGTTAACGATACTACTTATATCATTGGGAGCGGAGAAGTCCGTTGCACTCAAAGTGTCATCATCATAACCATCTTGTATAAAAGTGTGCGCGTCCGCCAACCTGCCAAGGAAAGCTTCAGCATATTGTTGCACCTCTGCAGTTACTTCTTTTCTTGCAGTTGTATCGGGGTCTAAAACATTGCTTTTTTCTTCCAGCTCTTTTATCCGGCTGACCAGTTCATTGCTCATAAGGCAACAAATGTAGCGAAACAGGGAATAAGTATTAATTTGCATTATGCACTTGTTGCGGTGCATCAACTAACACTGTTACATATGGACGAATTTCTACAGGCAGCAATTGAAGAGGCTAAAAAAGGATTACAGGAAGGAGGTATTCCCATCGGTTCGGTCATTGTTCACAATGGTGTAATAATCGGCCGGGGGCACAACCGACGGGTACAGAACGGCAGCGCTATACTGCATGCCGAAATGGACGCACTGGAGAATGCAGGCAGGCAAACCGCACATGTATACAAAGAATGTACTTTGTACACAACACTATCACCCTGTGCTATGTGTACAGGTGCTATCATACTGTATGGCATACCTAAGGTAGTCATTGGTGAACATGAGACCTTTATGGGTGAGGAAGAACTGCTGAAACAAAGAGGTGTTGATGTAGCTGTTATGAATGACCATGAATGTGCGCATATCATGACTGAGTTCATACAGAATAGGCCGGAACTATGGAACGAGGACATAGGCAAATAGAAGCCATTCATTCCTTTTAACTATTTTTACCCCACATGCATTTATATACCATCATAACTATAATAGTATCCATTGCGGCAATTTTCGCCTTTATCAATCATAAGTTTATAAAGCTGCCGGCAACCATAGGCATTATGGCTTTGTCGCTCATCAGCTCTTTGATACTGGTAGTGATAGGCAAGTACGTGCCACATATGTTTCACTCTATTACCGACGTGGTTAAAGACCTCGATTTTTATGAGTTGCTCATCAATATGATGCTGAGCTTTCTGTTGTTCGCAGGGGCTATTCATATCAATATATCCAAACTGAAGGAACAAGGGTTGCCCGTATTTACCCTTGCCACGGTGGGCACACTTTTATCCACCTTTGTGGTAGGCGGGCTGCTGTACCTGGTATTCTGGATGTTTGGCAATCCCATTGATATGATATACTGCCTGCTTTTCGGCGCACTTATTTCACCCACCGACCCGATAGCCGTACTCGGCATCCTGAAACAGGCCAAGATACCCGGGTCGCTGGAGATGAAGATAACGGGCGAGTCATTGTTCAACGATGGTGTGGGCGTTGTGGTATTTCTATCATTGTTAGAGATCGCTCACCTGGGTGTAGAAAATGTTTCGGGAAGTGATATTGCCAGTGCCTTTCTGCAAGAGGCCGGTGGAGGTATCCTGTATGGTGCTGTGCTGGGTTTTGTCGGCTTTCTTTTTTTGCGGGCTGTTGATAACTACCAGGTAGAAGTATTGATAACACTGGCCATTGTAATGGGTGGCTACACTCTGGCTAACGCACTGCATGTTTCCGGCCCGCTGGCCATGGTAGTAGCAGGCATCATTACCGGCAACCAGGGAAAGGAGCTGGGTATGTCGGCCATAACCCGCGATTATATCGACAAGTTCTGGGAGCTGATTGACGAGGTACTCAATGCGATACTGTTCCTGCTGATAGGTTTTGAGATGCTGGTGCTTGAAATAGATAATACCATGCTTATGCTGGGCCTGATAGCCGTGGCCATCGTACTGCTGGCCAGGTGGATATCAGTTGTGCTACCCGTAGTATTCCTGAAAAGGTGGGTTAAGTTTGAAAGGCATGCCATAGCCATGCTTACATGGGGCGGGCTACGCGGTGGTATCTCCGTTGCACTGGCCCTTTCTCTGCCTACCAATATGCATCGTGATGAGTTTGTATCGCTCACCTACATCATCGTCATTTTTTCAATTGTAGTGCAGGGCCTTACCATCGGCAAACTGGCCAAAAGGCTCAAAGTTTCCTGAGTACTGTTAAGCTCGGTAGTTTTTAGTATTTTTATATACAAACACTTCGCTATGCGTACAGTCCTGTTCATAACAACTGCCCTGTTATGCCTTTCAGCACAAAGTTCATATGCACAAGGCAACGAACCACAAACGGGAAAGATATGTGGTACCGCCGAGGGTATGAAGGCTTTATATGATGCCTACCCTTCGGCCAAAGCAGAAGCGGAAGCATTAGAAATATTCACGCAACAGTTCACTCAACAACAAGCCAAATCAACCGCCAACCCTACTTATACCATACCCTGCGTATTTCATGTATACGGAAGTACACAAGGCGGTTATCCAATTACCGATGCACTCATACAACTGGCGCTGGATGGTGTGAACGATGACTTCAACGGCAAAAATTCTGATTACGGAACCGTACATAACCAATTCAAAGCACTGCGCAGTACATTGGATATTAAATTCGTACTGGCCAAGCTTGATCCTTCGGGCAATCCTACAACCGGTGTTCTTTACTACCCGGTAAAAACAGGCTATGCCAGCTTAACCAAACATAATGCTGAGATAGCGCAGGAATCTTGGGACAACTACAAGTACCTGAATGTTTTTGTGATGGAAGACCTGTATGGCGACGGTATCACGAACAACTCGGGATATTCATTTTATCCTAATAATCAAATGAATGACAGCGGCTTCTCGCGCATCATATACAATGGAAGATACCTGGCAACCAACAACACGGCCAATCCTGAATTCGCCTCTGTACTTACGCACGAATTTGCACATTATTTTAACCTTCAACACACTTTCGAGGGTGGATGCACCACTCCCAACGATAATGTTTCGGATACACCACCCTGCACTACTGCACAGGGATGCCACAGCAGCGCTACTGCCAACGCACCGCTGAACTGTAATAACGACCTGGTGAACGCCGAGAACTACATGGACTATAATACTAACTGCTATAAGATGTTTACCAAAGGACAGGTAACACGTATGATGGCAGGATTGAACCATACTTCCAGGATCACTTTGTGGGACTATGGCAACCTGGTAGCTACGGGATTAGTTGGCATTAATGATATAGCAGCAACTGCTGTGTACAATGTATATCCTAACCCAAACAATGGTAGTTTTGGTTTTGACCTGGGAGCGGATGCAGGCGAGTATTGTTCTATAACCATAACTGATGTAACCGGAAGAGAAGTATACTCAGATCATGTAAGTGCTGCCACAAGGCATTACAACGTAGATATTACCGGGCAGCAACCCGGGCTATACCTGCTGTTTGTGCAAACTGACAACAGTGGCAGAGCCGTACAGAAGATACATATCAGGTAATTTATTCTACCCGGAACCTTATGGTTGTCATATACCCGTTATCATCCTTCAGCCTCAAAAGGTATACACCGGGAACCGCATTATGCAGATCCGCTTCCTGATGTATCGTTCCGTTTACAGCTTGAACATTATCCATGTATACCACCTGTCCCAATGTGTTGACCACTTCTATATCAATACTCCTGCTTGTTAAACCATTTATCTCAATAACAAACTTTCCGTTATTAGGATTAGGATAAAGAACAACGTTGCCAATGCCTGCTATATCTTTTACGCCTGTCATCTTCACCCTTACATAATTGCTCACTGCATTAGTTGGTTGCGGGCATTTGTAATCGCTGATAATTTCTACGCTGATACTATCATTATCGCTCAGGGTATTGGCACTCCATTTATAGCTTTTAGCGCCCAGTACGTCCTTACCATTACGTTTCCATTGGTACTGCGGGTTATTACCTGCATTGGTCGTCACTGCTGTAAAAGTGACATACTCGTATTCATCCAGTGGATGTGTAGGATTAGCAGAAATAGTAACCGATGGTGCCAGCCAGGGTAGCACGGTCATGGTGATATCATTACTTTCATCTTTGTACGGTGCACTGCATTTGGTATGCTCTGTCATCTCGCAGAGGATCACATCTCCATTATTGAGTGTACTTGTATTGAAGGTGCTGCCTGTACCTTTGCTTTGTGCATTTACCTTCCACTGGTAATTGGGTGTGCCGCCATAGTTGTTAGGCAGTGCGGTGAACACTACAGGGTCGCCCTGGCAAATACTATCTGCCGGGTTGGCCAGTATCACTACGAATGGTACCGGATTGATATGTACCGTAATGCTACCTTCAGGCGAAACACAACCATTTACGGTTGCGGTTGCCTTATAAGTACCCGTATCGCCAAACTGCATGGCATTACGATCAGGGTTTTGTACGGCTGCGGTAAAACTACCCGGGCCTGTCCAGCTATAGGTAGCCCCGCTTACACTGCTCGCCTGCAGGTGCAGCGTTTCTCCTGTACACAAAGGATTATTGAATGTAATAGAAGGTGCTGACGGTATAGCGGTAACAGTTGCGTAAGTACTGTCAAGCGTAGTACAGCCATTCAGCGTCACTGTTATCTTATACCAGCCCGTCATATTGCTTGCCGCATTTGCCCTGCTGCTGTTTTGAGTATTGGCACTATAACTGCCGGGGCCTATCCATGTATAGGTGGCTCCGGTTGAAGATGCCGTTGAAAATACCTTCAAGGTATCGCCTGCACATACCGGTGTGTTGCTCGATGCGGTGACAGGAGTGGGCAAGGGTTTTATCAACACTGTCACAGTGTCTTTATTCAGGCAGCCATTTGAGTCAATGGTAACAATATAATCACCACTCATAGCGGTTGTAGTATTACTTATCGCAGGGTTCTGACTGGCTGAACTAAAACTGTTAGGGCCTGTCCAGCTATAGGTAGCATTCGACGAACCCGTTGCTGTTAATTGTAAGCCGGCGCCCGCGCATAAGGGTGTATTACTATTGGCGTCAGGTTTCACCGGTAGTGGTTTTACCACAACCGTAATAGTGTCTTTCACATTACAGCCGTAAAAATGGGCAGTGACATAATAGTTACCATTGTGTACAGGAGCGGCACCGTTTATGTATGGATTGGCAAGGGTTGAGTTGAACCCGTTAGGCCCTGTCCACTGGTAAGTTGTAGGAGAGATACTTGAGCTCGTCTGAAACTGTATCACGTTGCCTGCACATAAAGGGGTATTACCCGTTGCTGTGATGACAGTGCTATCCGGGTTCCCTATCCGTAAGTTCGGGCTGATGTTTTCAGTCGTATCTGCCTGGTTGGAAGCTACTACCCGTAATTTGTAACCCGTACCATTTGACACATTGGATGGAACCGTACAGGTGATGGTTCCCGATGTATCAGATGCCCTGCTGCCAATATTAACAGGGGAGCTGAAACTACCTGTTTTGTCAGACAACTGTACGGTAAAAACATTGTTGGAACTAAAGTGGGCGGGGGCATGATAACTGACATGAAAAGTATCCAGTGCGCACAATATACTGTCACTGGTACTTAAAGTAAAGGAGTCTTTTATTTTTATGACAACAGAATCAATATAATAGTAAGAATAAAAATTCGTGCTTTTAGTAGTATCAATATTGTATGTCGATTGCGCATTATTAAATCCACCAATGACAATATTGTCATAAGCAGAATCGGCCTGGAATGTAGCGGTCAATCTTACCCAATTTACAGTATCATATATTATTCCATAACTGCCATAATGAACCTGTGGACTTATTGTGAGAAAAGATGTTGTATTTAATGTATAGGCTGCACTGTCATAAAAGAACACCCCTATATTGTCGCTGGCGCATCCCGAGACATCAGCCCTGTTTACCGATATAGACACCTCGTACACTACTCCGGGCTGTAAAGGTGTAATTGGAGTTGCGATATATTCAAAATGGGCAACATTTGCATGAGGGGCAAACCCGATGTACCCTATACCTTGTGCAGCAGGCTGATAACCCCCACTGTTGTTAGGAACACCAACAAAGTTGCCTGTGTTACATCCATGCATATAGTCGGGTGTTGAATTAGTATAGGCACGCCAATATTGACAATGTGATGTTACCTGCGAAGATGAGGTCGGACATGTAATATAATATTCAAAGCTGCCATTTGGTACGTGATTCTGCTGACCTTGCACGCAGAACGGCAGCAATATGCATACTGCAAGAATAAAGTATAGGTGCTTCATTTGTTTCCAGGCTTTTTCTGGTATTGTAAATATAAGCTATTTACTCAATTTTTCTGCGATATTGCCGGTGGTTAATATTGATAGGTGCAATTGCGTGTATTATTTTAAAAACACTATAAAGAGAGGTGTTTTGGAAACACATGTAAAATAATACAGAAAAAAAGAGCGGCTTGATATTCATGCTGCTCTTCTCATATAGTATTCAATTTAAACGTTTTTCTGGCTCTTTGGCCCCAACCCTGTTAGCATAGCAAAGGTAACTAGACCCGGTCTGCTTTTTACTTGCAATTTTTTAAACAAACTATCACGGTAACTATCTATTGTTCTTTCACTGACATTCATTTTGGGCGCAATTTCTCTATAGTGCAAATCGCTGCAGCATAACGACAGAAATTCTAATTCTGAACCAGTAAGTTCAGGCAGAACACCCAACTGTACCTGCATAGCCTTTGACAGTACTACTGCATCAATCTCCTGGTGATAAAAAGCCGTGTTCATGTACATGCTCTACTGCAATAACTAACTTGTCAGGATCAATGTCTTTTGTAAGGTATCCACGGACACCGTTTCGTAACATTCTTATGACACTGACGACAATGTTACTAACCACTTGGTCCAAAATTTAGGTATGTATGCAGCGCCTCCTACACCTGAAGAAGAAGCTGATGTGATAACACAACTTGAAGCAGCATTAAATGCTGGCAGCGTTCCTCTTATTTGTGTTGCCGGCAATGAGTTTTCATCTGAACAATTGAGTTATTTAAATGACTAAATATTGATTGCAAAGTCATATCCTTATCTTAGCAAGAAAGGATATGACTTTTAAACTCACATAAATGAGACTTCTAATAATTATTCTAATTACACTGCCATTATTGGCATTTGTTGACGATAAAGATTGCAAACAAAAAATAAGAGTTGATGGTTATTACTTATATACTACCAACCTTGATGACACATTTAAAATCGTACCTAACTCCCGCGAAGAATGGCTGGCATTAAAAAAAATTGTACGTGATGAAGTAGGAGTGTTATTGGATTCTTCAGATAAAAGGCCCTCCTGTTACCCAGATAGTGTGATATTTACAGGCGGGCCCTTTTTAAATTACATCGCTTTTTTTAATGACAGCACAGGTACTTCGATAGTCACACAATGTAAAGATAGCAATGTACACAGACGCATTTTGATGCAAATTTATAAAAGGAGGAATAATCTTGATAGTAGTATTTTAAAAGACGTCCACAAAATACATGATATTGAATGCCAGGATGAGAACCACATCATATTCTATGTATCAACACACGACTTTTTTAAGACCCGGTTCAGTGGTACTGTGACAAGGGATAGTTTGATATTACGGGAGTTTGACGAGAAGAATCCTATGGGGATGTATGATGAAATCAGCCCCCGGATCTATTACTTTCATGAATTTCCCAAATGATTCATTAGCTGTAGTCATACTCAAATCACAGCTGACCGGTTTAGTAAAAATGTTACAATAAATTTCGTTAATACAAATACGTATATCTGTACAGATATTGTAACATACCTCCCACTATTCCTTTTATTATCTCCAGCCTGAAACAACAGGCTTATCAGGATTGCGGAAACTTTTCTTACATCATATTACTCCCGGATTTTGATGTACAATAATGTTTTATATTATTGCGTAAATAAAGTATATTTGCTATAATAAATAAGGGCGTGTTTGCAGGATTTCTGCAAATAAACGATGTCATAAAATTTGTATAGAATAATAAAAACCATCCTGATAAAATCGGCACAGGTTAATACGTCCAAAATCCGCTCTTTGACATATTGCCATGAATCGCCTGACGACTTATATATTATTATCAATACCGCTATCAAACGACGCGACAATCACCTTATCAACAACACATTGAAAGTCAAACATTTAAGAAAATGCTGCGACAAAAAAATCTGTAACAACACTTAACATTACTTAACAATTATAACCGGTTGTAATGTATAATCCGGGAAATCAGGTCGACAGGTCAACCTTTTACCCGATTAACCCTTTAACCAATTAACCTTTTAATTAGCTTTGCAGCCTTAAGTGTAATAATTATATATGTTGACCGCTAACGAGATAAGACAACAGTTTTTAGACTTTTTCAGGGAAAAGGGACACACTATCGTGCCCTCGTCGCCCATAGTTGTAAAGAACGACCCTACCCTCCTGTTCATCAACGCAGGTATGAACCAGTTCAAAGACTACTTTCTCGGCAACAAACCCGCCCCCAACCCGCGGGTGGCAGATACGCAGAAATGCCTGCGCGTAAGCGGTAAACACAACGACCTGGAAGAAGTGGGAGTAGATACCTACCATCACACTATGTTCGAGATGCTGGGTAACTGGAGCTTTGGCGATTATTTTAAAGAAGAAGCTATTGCCTGGAGCTGGGAACTGCTGACCGAAGTGTACAAAATAGATAAGGACAGGCTGTATGTGACGGTGTTTGAAGGTGATGCCGGAGACAACCTGCCCAAAGATGAGGACGCTTATAACTTCTGGAAGAAATGGATAGCCGAGGACAGGATACTGATGGGCAACAAGAAGGACAACTTCTGGGAGATGGGCGATACCGGACCTTGCGGCCCATGCAGCGAGATACATGTAGACTGCCGCACCGACGAAGAGCGCAAGCAGGTTGACGGTAAAACACTGGTAAATGCCGACCACCCGCAGGTGATAGAGATATGGAACAACGTGTTCATGGAGTTCAACCGCCTGAAAGACGGCAGCCTGCAACCCTTACCTGCTAAACACGTAGACACGGGCATGGGCCTTGAGCGCCTGGTACGCGTGCTGCAGGACAATCACAGCAACTACGATACCGACCTGTTTACAGGCACTATTGCTGAGGTAGAAAAGATAACCGGCAAGAAATACCACAATACGGACAGCAAAGAAGATATAGCCTTCCGTGTTATTGCCGACCATATACGCGCTATCGCATTTACCATTGCCGATGGGCAGTTGCCTTCCAATACAGGTGCAGGTTATGTGATACGCCGCATATTGCGCAGGGCGGTAAGGTATTACTACTCTTACCTGGACTATAAACAACCACTGCTCAACCACCTGATGGCAGGGCTGGCGAGTCAGTTCGAAGGGGTATTCCCAGAGCTGCACCAGCAGCTGGACCTGGTGACCAAAGTGGTGAAAGAAGAAGAAGACGCCTTCCTGAGGACGCTGGACAAAGGACTGAAAAAAGTAGATGAGATAACGACTTCGGATAATAAAGAAAAAGTGATACCCGGCGAGGTGGCATTTGAACTGAACGATACTTTCGGCTTCCCGATAGACCTGACAGAACTGATAGCCAAAGAAAAAGGCTGGACGGTAGACATAAAAGGTTTTGAAGCAGCACTACAACAACAGAAAGACCGCAGCCGTGCTGCTACGGCTTTAGATACGCAGGACTGGGTAGTAGTAAACGAAGGCACACATGTGAACTTTGTAGGTTACGACAGCCTGGAGGCAAAAGCACAAGTGCTGCGCTACCGTAAGGTAACAGCAAAAGGCAAGGAGTCATACCAGTTGGTACTGGACACCACACCTTTCTATGCAGAAAGTGGTGGCCAGGTAGGCGACAGGGGCGAACTACAGATAGGCAGCGAAAAGATATACATCACCGATACCAAGAAGGAGAACGACCTCATCATACACTTTGCACAAAAAATACCTGCCAGTCTTGAAGGCGAGGTACTGGCGAAAGTGAATGTTAGCACCAGGCGTTCTACCGAGATACACCACAGCGCTACCCACTTGTTGCATGCAGCACTGCGTAGTGTACTGGGCACACACGTAGCACAAAAAGGCTCGCTGGTAAACGAAGAGCACCTGCGTTTCGACTTCTCACACTTTGCAAAAGTGACGGACGAAGAGATAGCTCAGATAGAGGCCATGGTGAATGAGAAGATAAGGGAGAACGTACCGGTAGTGATAAGAGAAATGCCTAAGGACGAAGCGGTAAAGCTGGGCGCCATGGCGCTGTTTGGCGAAAAGTATGGCGACACGGTGCGTGTTGTCACTATAGACCCGACCTACTCTATTGAACTTTGCGGCGGCACACACGTAGGTGCTACGGGCCAACTGGGCATGTTCAAAATAAAGCACGAGAGCGCGGTAGCGGCTGGTGTACGAAGGATAGAAGCGGTAAGCGGTAAAGCTACTGAAGAATACATTAATGAAGGGCTGGCACTGCTGCACAACCTGAAAGAAGTGCTGAAGAACAGTAAAGACCCACTCAAGGCAGTAGAGAAACTACAGGAAGAGAAAGCACAACTGGAGAAACATACAGAGATGCTGGAAGCACGCCAACTGGTTGCCGTGCGCAACGAGGTGCTGCAGAAAGACGAGGTAGTAGGCGATGTGAACTTTGTAGCTGATATAGTAGAAGTACCTTCTCCTGATGCATTGAAGAAATTATGTTTCGACATCAAGCACCATGTGAATGATCACGTGGTGGTGCTGTGCAGCAACATCGGTGGCAAAGCATTTGTGGCCATAGGCGTGGATGATACTGTAGCTGCAGCCAAAGGGTTGGATGCCAATGCTATGATCAAGCAACAGGTGGCACCGCTCATCAAAGGTGGCGGCGGCGGACAGAAAACTCTGGCTACTGCCGGTGGGCAAAATACTGCTGCGCTGAAAGATGTGATAAGTGCAGTAAAAGCATTGTTGTCATAACAGGCAATTGATTATATTTATTGTCATGAACCCGACCTTGGCCTTCATATCGCTTTTTATGCTGCTCTCTATCCCTGACGTTAAGGCGCAGGAGGAGCTGGAGAAGATAGATATTGAGGTATCTGCACAGGCCAATCTCTATTTCAGCCAGGTACGGGATACCAGTATTATTCCAGGGGGGGCAGGCATTCCGCCCGTAGTAATTGATATTCGTGGTGTTAAGATGATCACATTTGAAAATGCCGAAGGAACTGTCACCTGTTTCAATGAACGCGAGGGAACTTATTTTGGCGCAGATGGCGGCGCTTATGGTGAAAAAACAGATGTGCAGGAACTTGGGGGACTGTCGGGTATCAAGCACAACAAAAAGGTCATGTTCCTTACCGGGGTGATAATCAGCGATTATTCGCTGTTGGAACCTCCCTTCCCGGCAATTGACTATACAGAAAAAGAGAACTACGAAGAGCTCTACCCTTCGTTCGACCAACCCTTTTTTATAGGGGATGGTAAGAATAAAGACGGAGCTACCCAACGCATACTCGTCAGGCGGGAGGCTACTACCCTGATAGTTGGTTTTGCAGACTGCCTGATAGGCCCTGCACGCAATTACCGCAACAACGACGGAACCATAAAGATCACCGTTGTACTGCACCGTACTAAGAGCTGAGGCCGGTCAAAAAGCATTATCCACAGCATATGGCAGAATATCCACAGGGGCTTAAAGGCTGTCTTTAAACAATTATCTTTGTTTGGAGTAAAACTATTTATATAAATGCGATTTATTGTTACATCCTCCGCTTTACTGAAAAACCTTTCGCAGATAAGCGGGGTTATCAGTTCCAATACCGTTTTGTCGGTTTTAGAAGACTTTTTGTTTGAGTTGAAGGGCAATACACTGACCCTGACGGCCACCGACCTGGAGACGATGATGCGCGTACAAATGGATGTAAGCGATGCACAGGGTGAAGGACGCATATGCATACCTTCAAAAATACTTACAGAATACCTTAAGAACCTGCCTGAGCAGCCTATTACATTCAATGTGAACGACAAGGACCTGTCTATCGAAATGTCCAGTGACGTAGGTAAATACAAGATAGGAGGCGAAAAGGCAGATGATTTCCCTAAAGAGCCCGCTCCCGGCAATGCTACTACTTTCAACATCTCTTCAATAGCGGTTATTGAAAGTATCAACAAGACTCTATTTGCAGTAAGTAATGATACATTACGCCCGGCCATGACAGGAGTATACTTCGAAATGGGCAAAGGTGCACTGACGTTTGTATCTACCGATGCGCACAGGCTTGTAAAGCTCAGCCGTACTGACATCAGCTGCCCGAAAGATGAGGGTATCATCGTGCCTAAAAAGCCGCTGCAACAACTGCGTTCTACGCTACCTGCAGATGATACACAACTGGAACTGTCATACAATGGCAGCCACCTGTTTATCAAGAGTGAAAAGATGAGCATGAGTTGCCGCCTGATAGACGCACGCTTCCCTGACTATAAAGCAGTAGTACCTACAGACAATCCGTATAAGCTGAACATTAACAGGAACGATTTTATCAGTGCGCTGAAACGTGTTGGTATATTTGCCAATAAAACAACCAACCAGGTGGTTTTAGACATTAACGGAAACGCACTTACACTCAGCGCTCAAGATATAGATTTCTCTTACGAAGGTAAAGAAACACTTACCTGTTCTTATACAGGCGAGGATATGAAGATAGCTTTTAATGCCAAGCTGATGACCGAGATGCTGGGCAACATGGAAGGCGACGAGATACAGATGGACCTGAGTACTCCAACACGCGCCGGTATCGTTCGCCCTACTGAAAAAGTGGAAAATGAAGACCTGCTGATGCTGCTGATGCCGCTGATGGTAGGCGTATAACCACTACTTACAACAGATCATATATACATAGGGGATGCTTCTGCATCCCTTTTTTGTGGCTCCTACCTGAGTATATGCGTCTCTACGTCCTTCTTGCTTATTTTCTTGTCGCTAAAGATGATGAGGCGTTCAACTACGTTGCGCAGCTCGCGGATATTTCCGGTCCAGTTGTACTTCTGCAGTGCATCCAGGGCGGTTTTATCTATCTCTTTTACCGCCTGGTTATACTCAGCGCTTATCTCTTTCAGGAAATGGTCTACCAGCTCAGGTATGTCCTCGCTACGTTCATTAAGCGTCGGCACCTTTATCAGTATCACACTCAGGCGGTGATACAGGTCCAGACGGAATTTCTTTTCTTCTACCTCCTGCATCAGGTCTTTGTTAGTAGCAGCAATTACGCGTACGTCTACTTTTATTTCCTTGTCGCCACCTACACGGGTTATTTTACTTTCCTGGAGGGCACGCAGCACCTTGGCCTGTGCGTCCAGGCTCATATCACCTATCTCATCAAGAAAGAGCGTACCCCCTTTTGCCTGTTCAAACTTACCAATGCGTTGTTTTATGGCCGATGTGAACGAGCCCTTCTCATGCCCGAACAGTTCACTTTCTATCAGCTCAGATGGAATAGCTGCACAGTTTACCTCTATAAGCGGTCCGTTGGCGCGGGGGCTTAACTCATGTATATTACGAGCTACCAGTTCCTTACCTACACCATTTGCACCTGTTATCAGCACCCGCGCATCTGTAGCAGCTACCTTCTCTATGGTCTCATGTATCTGCTTCATAGCATCGCTACTACCTATCATCTGGTTTGTACGCGATATGCGTTTGCGCAATTGTTTTGTCTCTGTTACCAGCGAGCCCTTATCCATAGCATTGCGTATGGTTATCAGCAGCCTGTTCAGGTCAGGTGGTTTAGAAATAAAGTCAAATGCTCCCTTCTTCACCGCATCCACAGCAGACTCTATATTTCCGTGGCCTGATATAACAACGAAGGGTACATCCGGTTTCACTTCTTTGGTCTTTTCCAACAGCTCTATGCCATCCATTTTAGGCATCTTTACGTCGCAGAGTATGCAATTGTAATCATTTGCCTTTATCTTCTCCAGTCCCTCTGCGCCATCTGCAGCTTCATCTATCTCAAACCCTTCGAATGAAAGGATGTCTTTTAACGTGTTACGTATTGCCCTTTCATCATCTATTACCAATATCTTTTGTGCCATATGTCCTGATTAGTAGTTTATTGTTTTAAGAGGGTTCCCTTCTGTATCAAATTCTTCCCATGGGCCTGTCTTTTCATCATTTTCGTACATACCTCTTGCCTTCATCTGCCCGTTATCGTGATACTCTATCCACAATCCTGTTCTTACATCATCTTTATAGGGTCCTGATTCCAGCTTTTGACCTGACTCGTAATATACCGTGCATGGGCCATCTTTTTTATCTTTTATATAATTATACTCTACTGCTTTATTGCCATTGGTATAATGCCATATGGATACGCCACTGCGCTGGCCTTTGCTGTATTCAGCTTCTTCCTGTATCATCGCAGTTTCGTAATACTTTTTGTAAGCGCCATCCAGCTTGCCATCTATATAATGCTCTTCGAGCAATACGGGGCCATGATGTTTATACTCCCTCTTTATGCCATGCAGCTTATCGTCTTTGTAATGCTCTATGACCGACAATCCGCCATCAGCATTGATCTCCATATGCATACCATGTTTTTTATCATTATGATACGAAGTCATGCTTTTAGGGTAGCGTGACGGCCAGAACTCATTCCAGACACCTTCTTTCTTCCCTTTTAAATAGTAACCTTCTACCATAGGTTGCTGATCGGCAATAACAATCACCTGGAAAAATTCCCATCCTCCCGGGTCTTTTCTTACTAATGTATCCAGCTCCTGCGACCTTGCAGATGTTGTTGACAGGAATATTAACACTACTCCCGTCAGCAAATGCTTAACTTTCATATTCCAGACAGATTTTGGGCAAATTAGCGATTTATATTTTTTGATACCTAACAGCTTAGACAGTATTAACATTATCAATGGTTGTATAGCCGTGCCGATTTGTCAGTGCACCTGTTTTGGACGTAACTTTGTATTTATATTAATGTATCTACATTAATATAAATCATTAAAAACAAATAGTTATGGCAAATACAATATTTCATGCAGCAAATACACGTGGTCATGCGGATCATGGCTGGCTCAACGCTCATCACTCTTTCAGCTTTGCAGGCTACTACGACCCCTCTCGTGTACAGTTTGGTGCTCTCAGAGTATTAAACGATGACATTGTTGCCCCGGGCATGGGTTTTGGCAAACACCCGCACGATAATATGGAGATCATCACAATAATATTAAGCGGTGCATTGGAGCATAAAGACAGCATGGGGCATACTCAGGCCATACAGCCCAACGAGGTGCAGGTGATGAGTGCAGGCACAGGTGTGTTTCACAGTGAATATAACCATAACCGCGATAAAGAAGTGAACTTGTTGCAGACATGGATATTCCCGAATAAAAAGAATGTGCAACCCAGGTACGACCAACGTATTTTCCCCGCAGAAGAACGTGTGAATCAATGGCAGGCACTTGTATCACCTATGGGTAATGACGACCCTGGTATGAAGATACACCAGGACGCATGGATCAATCGTGCGACTATTGAAACAGGCAAAACACTGGACTACAGGTTACACAATGCTGCCAACGGTGTATATGTGTTTGTGATAGATGGCAGCGCACGTGCTGGAGAACAGCTACTGAATAAAAAAGATGCATTAGGGGTAACAGATAGTGATACTGTACAGCTAACGGCAAATGCCACTAGCGACGTGCTGGTATTTGAAGTGCCGATGCGGTGGTAAGCTTATAGAAACTATTGCTTAAATTACAGTAGCATAAACTTAGCAACATGGACCTGAATAGCGTAACCAAAAAATATGACAACGGCGAGATAACCGTGGTGTGGAAACCAGGGGTGTGCATACACTCTAAAAAATGCTGGACGGGGCTGCCAAAGGTATTTAACCCTCAGGTGAAACCCTGGGTGAATATTTCTGGTGCAGATACAGAAGCAATTATTGCGCAGGTAGATAAATGCCCGTCGGGAGCGTTGAGCTATTTCAGGAACGAACAGGTTAGGGAAGAAATTCCGGCAACACCAGCTTCGGCAAAAATAGAAGTGACAAAGAATGGACCGCTTTTGATACATGGTGATATTATAGTGCAACATAAAGACGGTAACGAAAGCATCCACTCAAAGGTGACTGCGTTCTGTCGTTGCGGCCAATCGGGCAATAAACCGTTTTGTGATGGCACACACAGGAAGTGTGGATTTAAAGATGAATAGTTGGACATCAGGCAACAGATAGAAAGTTTACAAACAAGGTTGCAACAGCCTTTGCCGGGTGTTGCTGCGCAAAACAAAATGGCCAGCCGGGTAAGGGCCTTGCCATTGCAGATACCTGAAGACGCCCGCCAGAGCGCGGTAATGGCTTTGCTATATCCTGTGCAGCATGAGCTGAACCTATTGCTGATAAAACGGGTGGAAGACGGCAAACCACATAGCGGACAGATAAGTTTTCCGGGCGGGCGCAGAGACCCCGAAGACGAGAGCCTGCAGATAACCGCACTACGAGAGACCTATGAAGAGGTTGGTATCAGGGCTGATAAAATAGAGATAATTGGTTCGCTCAGCTCTCTATACATACCGGTAAGCAACTCCAATGTATTCCCGTTTGTAGGTTTTGCCGACAACAAGCCTGAACTCAATATTTGTGCTGACGAGGTACAATACACCATGGAAGTACCCATAAAAAAGTTGTTTGACCCTGGTATAAAAACTGTGCGCCATATAACACCTTCGGCTTTTCCGGAAATTACAATCGAGGCTCCGTCTTATTTATGGGATGAGGATCACATTATTTGGGGGGCGACAGCAATGATGATAGCGGAGCTGGAAGAATTAATGAATTTCAGGTAATTGTTTTGTGGTTACAACATAACAGGTATTTTTATGCGTTAACAAGATATGTACATGCGTACCCACAAGCCTGATTATGCATTGCTGCTAATCACACTGCTGGCATCTGTCTTATTATTCTGGAAACTGGGTAGCCATAACCTGATGCAATATGATGAAGCACGCAACGGTGCCAATGCATGGTATATGTACCACAATCATGATTACGTCAACTATTATTACGGAAATGCATTAGACACATGGAATGCGAAACCACCATTGCTCATCTGGCTCATCACCATCTCATATCACCTGTTTGGCTTTAACGAGTTTTCTTTGAGATTGCCATCTGTATTAGCGTCTCTTGCTTTCTTTATCGTGTTTTACCAACTGGTGAAAAAGAATATATCAAGACAGGTAGCTATATACAGCAGTATTATTTTATTGGCATGCAGAGCTGTTATCGGAGAGCATGTGGGACGCAATGGTGATTTTGACAGTTTGCTTTTATTGTTTCTCACCTGTTCTTTGTATTACTTCTGTGAATATGCACTTAGAAATAAGAAGTATGCGATCTATTGGGTAGCTATATTTCTTGGTTTGGCTTTTTACTCAAAGGGCACTGCATCAGTGTTGTATCTGCCAGGTATGTTTGTATTCCTGCTTATCACAGGCAGGTTGGCAGACATATTGAAAGACTACCGTTTATACTTGTCATTGGTCATTTTTCTTGCCATTGCTGGTTCGTGGATATTATTAGTTAGCCTGTACGGTACTACCTTCGAAACATCCGTATATGGCAGCAAGAACAGCATAGAAACTATGCTGCTTTACGATACTGTGAAGCGTTTTACTACCCAAGAGCTGAACCCCGGAGAGATAAAAGATAACTTATTCTTTATACATGCTATTGAGGTGCGGATGAACATGTGGCATATCCTGTTTTATACAGCTGTTGCCACAGGTTTGTATAGGTTATTTCGGAAAGACTGGAAGTATCAGGAGAATAATATGGAGCAGCGGTTTACCTTGTTGTTGATCTGCCTGATGGTGCCGGTGATACTGATTGTCAATTTCGGTCAGTATGTGCTGGACTGGTATTTTGCACCTGCGTGGATATTGATAGCTATTATAGTTGCTCAATGGATGGCGTATATTCAGCAAAAATGGAAGCCTGCTGCTTACTTGTGGGTGTTGGTAATTGGTTTTAACCTGGTAAAGCATTTTCTCTATATGGATACGCGCCCAGATACCATGCATCATGTGTTCTCTAAAAATAACACCAACCTGTCAGGTCAGGATTATATTGTGGTGCAGGGCACGCCTGACCAGGATGTGGTGCTGTACCTGTTATGGCTGGGTGTTGATTTCTACAAAACAGAAAATGATGCTGAATTACAACAATTAAAGGGTAAAATAGCACTTGTTCAGGCAGGCAAGTTTAACGACAATGATTATAAGTTGATAAGCCGGTTTGACGGCTATTGCCTTGCTGAAATAAAATAAGATATTATGACTTTGACGGGCGTGCCATATACACACCTACCATCAACGACATAAGCAGGAACATGGCTACAAGCTGATGTAATTCTGCCAGCATCTCGAAAGTGCCGAACTTGCCAAATACAATAGACGGAGCACTCAAAACCGTGATAATACCAAGCAAAACCTGTAACCATACCAACCCGAAAGGCCACCACGCCACTTTTTTCAGATAAGCAGAACGGAATTGTATCGCAGCTTTTCTTGCTGCGACAAACCAGAACATCACCAACGTGAACAGGATATATGCAAGCATACGGTGCACAAAATGGATATTAAGCGGATGGTTCACCCAGCTATCTGTTGCCAGTGTGTCCGGGAAATACATGCCATTTATGTCGGGCCAGGTAGGGGCACGCATAGCTGCTTTCATTCCTGCCATAAAAGCACCATACACCAACTGTATCCCCAATACTGCAATGGTAATAATAGTAAGTGAACGGAACCGGATATTATGAACCAGTTGCCCATCCGGTATCAATAACGAAAGTGCGAACCAGAACGTATAGCATAATAATATTAATGCGGAGATAAAATGCAGCGCCAGTTTTATGTGGTTGACATACAGGTCGGTATCGTTCAGACCGCTGGCTACCATGATCCAGCCTACCAGCCCCTGGGCAGCTCCCAGTATAAAAAGAATGACCAGTGGAATAACCATATCTTTTTTGAAATACCCTCTTACCAGGAAGAAAATAAACCCAATAGCAAATACCACACCCAACATCCTGGCCCAAAGGCGGTGGAACCACTCCCAGAAGAAAAGGAATTTGAAATCATTCAGCTCGAAATGGCTGTTCAGGTACTTGAATTGCGCAATTTGTTTGTACTTGTCGAAAGCTTCCTGCCAGTCATGGTCGTTCATAGGAGGCAGTGCGCCCATAATGGGTTTCCATTCGGTGATAGAAAGACCGGAACCGGTGAGCCGCGTAATACCCCCCAACAACACCTGTACAATGATCATAAATACACCTGCCAGCAACCAATATGCAACTGCTTTTCTTTTTGTGTCCACAAGCCGATTTTTTACGCTTTGCAAAAGTACGGCAGCGGGGTTTTATATGGGCTAATAACAGAGATATTAAATCAAGTAATATCCGAGATAGGCCTTGTACATGCTTTGAAGAGGCCAACAGAGTGCAATTTATTTTTATATTAATATATAACTGATTAGGCATTTTTAGGTATTTCTTTCTTAGTATATTGGTATTTAATTAGTTAATTCATACATTAATAACTACACTCTATATATGAAAAAATCGATTATTGTTTTATATTTATATGCACATTCAGAAAATAAGTTTGTATTTTGTCACTAAACACGATAGATAAACTATTTATTTTTCAAGTTTATTAAATAAGATATTATGAGAAAAGCCGATGTTGTAAACAGTATAGCTGAGAAAACAGGGATACCCAAAGTGGATATTCTTGTAGCTCTTGAAGCTTTCTTCAAAGAAGTGAAAACCTCGCTTATTGAAGGTGAACCTGTTTACGTTCGTGGCTTTGGCAGCTTTATCCTGAAAAAAAGGGCCGCTAAAATAGGCCGGAACATCAAGAAGAACATAGCAGTAGAAATACCGGAGCATTTTATACCTGCATTCAAACCGGCAAAAGAATTTGTACAGGCTGTGAAAACTTCAACGCATGATCTGTCAGAAAGCGCCGAACACGACGACGAATAATATTGACCCTCATTCTCAGCCCTTATTCGTAAATTTGCGCAAAAATTAATATTTCTTGCGCAAAGGTCATTATATAGCACTGATAGCAGCAATTGCACTTATTGCTGCCCTATACTGGGGTGTAAACACCAAACCTCCAACAAAAGATATGCAACAACAACCCGCTGCTGCCACGCAGGCAGAACAGCACGGGCCTGTTGCTGCAGCCTCAACCGATTCGATATTGGCTGCAGCCATGCAAGCTCTGCCGGAACACGCCAGGGAAGAAGCGAAACAGCTGGAGGAAAAGGATAAATTCTCTTCATCAACTGAAACCATAGCCGGAGCAGATCTGGAACTGGCTAAACTGCTGCAACAGCACAAGCAGCCTGCTGCGGCTGCTTATTATTTCACAAAAGCAGCAAAGTTGGAGAATTCAGAAAAAAGCCTCAACTTTGCAGCCCGATTAAATTCTGAGCTGTTGCGCAGTGAAGAATCCCCATCGGTAAGGGCATGGGCGGCAGAGCAGGCGATAGACGCCTACGAGCAGTCTCTGAAGGTGAACCCCGACAATGACACAGTGAAGATGGAACTGGCAGCCTGTTACATAGACGGAACAGGAGCGCCAATGCAGGGGATACAGTTGTTGCTGGGAATAATCAAAGAACAGCCCAACCATATACCTGCCAACCTGATGTTAGGACAGTTGTCCATACGTTCAGGACAAATGGAAAAGGCTAAGGAGCGTTTTGAAAGAGTGTTGAAGCTGGAGCCTGAAAATACTGAAGCACTATATTTTCTTGCCGAAGTATATAAAAGCGAAGGAAATAAGACGAAAGCAGTGGAGTTGCTGGAAGAGTGTAAAAGGATAGTGAATAACCCGGAGTTCAGCAAAGAGATAGATAATTATATAAATTCATTTTAAGTAACTAAAAACATTTTATTTATGCCTTGTGGTAAAAAAAGGAAAAGACATAAAATAGCTACGCATAAGCGTAAGAAGCGTCTTAGGAAAAATCGTCATAAGAAGAAGAAATAAGTTTCAGGCTTATCGGCCATGCGTCGGTTTTCCTCTTAACTTCTGAACATTTCCTTACATCGTTTGCGCATAATTTATATATGTGCAAACGATGTAGGGTTTTGTTATTAATGTTCCTCTCTGTATTGTAGTTACTGGAAAGATCATGCCTTGTTGTACCCGGCATGACGTGCGTATGGCCGGATAAATGACGGACACATGAACAAAGAACTGATTATCAATTCTTCCGGCGATGGTGTGGAAATAGCCCTGCTGGAAGATAAGAAGCTCGTTGAGCTCCATTTTGAAAAGGGGCAAAACAACTTTGCCGTGGGCGACCTGTACCTGGGCAAAGTAAAAAAGCTTATGCCCGGTCTGAACGCAGCCTTCGTAGACGTAGGCTACGAAAAAGATGCTTTTCTTCATTATACTGACCTGAGTCCATACTTCCGTTCACTTTTAAAATTCACCAAACAATCACTTGATGGCAACCCGACATGGGGCGGTGATTTTGGCAGGTTTGCGGTAGAAGCTGAGATACTGAAATCCGGCAAGATCACGGAAGTGGTGAACCACAAGCCGGAATTACTGGTGCAGGTACTGAAGGAACCCATATCGAATAAAGGGCCAAGGTTGAGCTGTGAAATATCCCTTCCGGGGCGTTTTGTGGTAATGACACCCTTTAATGATGTGGTAGCAATTTCACGTAAGATACACTCTGCCGATGAGCGTAAGCGATTGCAACGTACTGTTGAGGCCATCAAACCGAAAAATTTCGGTGTGATCGTGCGTACTGCAGCAGAAGGCAAGAATACAGCAGAACTACATAACGATGTAATGGAGCTGACCCAAATGTGGAAGCACATACAGGAGAACCTGAAAGGAGCCAAAGCACCTAAACTCATTATGGGAGAGCAGGACAAGACAACATCTATCCTGCGCGACCTGCTTAATGTCAACTTTCAGAAGGTAGTAGTGAACGACAAAAAACTACACGCAGAGACAAAAGATTACATTTCACGAATAGCACCAGACCAGGAGGATATCGTTACCTTTCACAACGGCGGAACCAACGTTTTTGACACCTATGGTGTTACCAAACAGGTAAAATCATCATTTGGCAAAACGGTGAACCTGCCCAGCGGCGCTTATTTAATAATAGAACATACAGAAGCGCTGCACGTTGTAGATGTGAACAGCGGTACGCGCAGTGCTGAACTGGGACAAGAACAGAATGCACTGGTTACCAACCTGGAAGCTGCAGAAGAGATAGCGCGCCAGATGCGCTTGCGCGACCTGGGAGGTATCATTATTATCGACTTCATAGATATGAAGTTGCCGAATAACAAAAAGCAGGTGTTGGAAGCACTGGAAGGTTTTATGGCAGGAGACCGGGCGAGGCATACTATACTGCCTATATCCAAGTTCGGACTGATGCAGATAACCCGCCAGCGACTGAGGCCGGAACTGAATATATCAACAGCTGAAGTGTGCCCCACCTGTAAAGGTACAGGCAAAATAGGACCATCAATCCTGATAGCAGACGATATTGAAAAAGACCTGAACTACCTCATCAACCAGGGACACCGCAAACTGGCATTGCATGTCCACCCTATCATGAGCGCATACCTCACCAAAGGAAATTTCTTTAACTCGATACAATGGAAATGGTACTGGAAATATAAAGTGAAAGTGAAAATAATGACCGACAACAACTCACCGATCACGGAATACCATTTCTACGACAGCAAGACCGACGACATCATTAAATTATAACTAAAAAAGGAACCCGGATGGGTTCCTTTTTTTTCGGATAAATACACTATCCACTTCTGCAAAATGAGATAGTGTATTCATCATACGCATGAACTTAGTTGATCGTCGCAGTAGTAACTGCGGCAAATTCCTTTACAAAAACATACTGCCTGCTATTAATGTTAGGAACAGCATACCTGAAAGCTACCACCTCAACATAAGCTCCATTATCAGCTACAGATGACAGGCTACCCAACTCAGAAGCTGTAAATGTTGCCTTTGCCGGAGCTGAAGGCTTAGCACTGTATGCCTTCATCAATGGAGTTGAACTGTTAGGGGTAATGATCAAAACATAAACAGAGTCAGCATTAGTTACTTTATTACCGAGGGTAATATCCAGATCTTTTGTCCTGTCGATTGCAGTAGGCAGGCTTGAAGTACCGGAATAGTTAGGCATAGAACCTGTGTGCGAGTATGTAAATGCTGCAACGTTGCCGCTACCACCTACAGACCAGTCAATAGAACTTCCGGTCAGGTTGAGTGTAGACGGAGTCATACCATCAGAAGCTGTCAGGCTGTAGCTGTTGTTGTTATTTTTCAGATCGTTGGAGTTGATACTCACTGTTCCTGCACCCGTCAGGTTGCTTGATCCTGCCCCATCGAAGAATGAAGCAGACGCCACATCTGATTTGATAGATATAGGAATAGGAATCTGCGGGTTGCTGTAAGCAAACTCCATTTGCACTGCAGCCAGTACACCCCAATAGCTGCCGGACGGCGAAGGAGTAACAGGCGTTGGAGACGTTGGAGTTGTGGTTGTAGGAGTAGTTGTAGTGGGCGTTGTAGTAGTGGGTAATTTATCGCAGGATGTTACGCCTGTCATAATAGCCAGCACCGGCACCATTATTTTGATCAGCTTTTTCATTTTCATAAGTTTTTCGTTAGCAAAAATTTATCCGATATGATACAAAAATACCTTGAAGAGAAAGGCTATGCTATACAAGCATGAGGGTATTTTTATATCCGTACCAGTACGGATACAGCAAAAGGAGGCTATGAAACGAAGTGTTAAATGAGTTTTTCTTCCAGTGCGTATTTGAGCAGGCCCACTATGGTTTTGTTATTTGTCTTACGCAACATATTCTTTCGGTGTGTTTCTACCGTACGTTCGCTTATAAACAGTATATCAGCGATCTCCGCATTACTGTGTTCATTGGCAATGAGCTTAAGTATCTCCAACTCTCTTTCAGTAAGTTTGGGTTTTGCCGGCTCGTCCAGTTTACGCTGCTGGTGAACGACCAGCGTCGTCAGCTTTTCGGATACTTCAGAAGAAAAATACATTTTGCCATCCATCACCTGGGTGATAGCTGTTACCAACTCTTTGTCATTTACATTCTTCAGAAGATACCCGGAAACACCCGCTTCTATCATTTCCATGATATGTGCAGCATCATCGTACATCGATAACGTAATGACATACACTGCCGGATTGATATCTTTTATTTTTTGGGTAAGTTCATTGCCCTTCATACCCGGCATGTTTATATCAACCAGTGCCAGATCAGGCTTCTTTTTAGGCAAATCATCCAGTAATGCCTGACCATTGTCATAAAGAGCCAGTACATTAATATTATCTTGTTTTTCAAGCATTGCTTTCAGTCCGTCCAATAATATATGGTGGTCATCTGCAATGACAATTTTTATCTTGCTCATCAAGTATCGGGGTAAATACTTCTATAAATATACATAAAGAGTTATGTATAGTCAATGACATGGCAAAGAAAGAAAATTATTGTACTGATGGGTCTGCAGCTTGTGTTATCCTGTTAAGGAAATTGAAAACATCAGCCATTTTTTTCATATTGTCTACTACCAGCATAAAGTTCTTCCCTACTTGCTTCAATCTTGCATTGTTCACACTTTTCTGGATATAATCCATGATATGATTGAAGGTTGGCGACTCGAAATAAGGAGAATCCGGGTCGTTGACAAAGTATAACCGGAGTTGCTTGTTCTTGAGTATCAACTTTTCAAAACCCAGCTCTTTGGCTAGCCAGCGGCTATGTATTGTGGTCAGTAATTCTTGTACCTGCCCGGGTATCGGCCCGAAACGGTCAGTCAGCTCTTCAGCAAATTTCTGTAGTTCGCTTTCTTCTTCCAGGTCATCCAGCTGGGTGTATAGCGATAACCTTTCAGTGATATTATCAACATAACTCTCAGGTATCAGTATCTCAAGGTCGGTATCTATAGTACAATCGGCAACAAAATCCTTTTTACGCTCCAGTTCTTCTGCAAACACGTCTTTGAAATCAGTACGCTTCAGCTCCCTGATGGCTTCTGCCAGTATCTTCTGGTACATCTCAAAACCTATCTCTGCGATAAAACCACTCTGCTCGCCACCCAACAGGTTGCCGGCTCCACGTATATCCAGGTCGCGCATAGCAATCTGGAAGCCACTGCCCAATTCGTTGAATTGTTCCAGTGTTTCCAGCCTTTTGCGGCTATCATTAGGCAATGTGCTCTTGGGCGGTGCTATGAGGTAGCAAAACGCCTTTTTATTACTACGCCCTACACGTCCGCGTAGCTGGTGCAGGTCGCTGAGCCCAAATTGATGCGCATTGTTAATGATGATGGTATTGGCATTGGGAATATCTACCCCACTTTCTACTATATTAGTACAGCATAGCACGTCATATTTATGCTCTATAAAGCTGAACAGTGCTTCTTCCAGTTTATGACCTTCCAACTGGCCATGTGCCATACCTATCTCCAGGTCCGGGCACAGGTTGCGTAGCAGGGTAACCATTTCGGGCAGGCTTTGTATCCTGTTGTGTATAAAATACACCTGTCCGCCGCGTTCTGCCTCAAAATAAATTGCATCGCGAATGGCATATTCATCAAACACCATCACCTCGGTTTGTACCGGCTGGCGGTTGGGTGGCGGTGTATTCATGATACTCAGGTCACGCGCGTTCATCAGCGAGAACTGCAAGGTGCGCGGTATCGGCGTAGCTGTAAGTGTCAGTGTATCCACGTTGGCTTTCATCTCGCGTAGTTTTTCTTTTGCCGCTACACCAAATTTCTGCTCCTCATCTATTACCAGCAGGCCAAGATCTTTGAACTTAACGCTTTTACCCAACAGTGCATGTGTGCCAACAATAATATCTATTTCACCGGCAGCTAGTTTTTTCAGCGTCTCGGTTTTCTGTTTAGCAGATTTAAAACGGTTGACATAATCTATATTACAAGGGAAATCTGCCAGGCGTTCTTTTAGTGTCTGGTAATGCTGGTAGGCCAATATTGTAGTAGGTACTAAAATGGCTGCCTGTTTACTATCTGCCACGGTTTTGAAAGCCGCCCTGATGGCGACTTCCGTTTTGCCAAAACCTACGTCGCCACATACCAGCCTGTCCATAGGCGATGGCGCTTCCATGTCCCGTTTTACATCCGCAGTAGCTTTGCTCTGGTCTGGTGTATCCTCGTAAAAGAATGAGGCTTCAAGTTCTGTTTGTAAGTAGCTGTCAGGGGTATGAGCAAAACCGGTTGAGGCTTTGCGTTTTGCATATAGTTTGATCAGGTCAACAGCAATTTCTTTGACCTGCTTCTTGGTCTTATTTTTCAGTTTCTGCCAGGCTTCGCTACCCAGCTTATTCACTTTGGGTTGTGTACCTTCCTTACCTGTATACTTGCTTATTTTATGCAGCGAGTTAATGTTGACATATAACACATCATTATCACGGTAGATAATACGCACCGCTTCCTGCATGTTACCATTCACATCTATTTTCTGCAAACCGCTGTACACACCTACACCGTGGTCAATGTGGGTGACGAAGTCTCCGGGCTGCAACTCGCGCAGCGCACGCATTGTAATAGCCTTACCTTTGGTGTATGCCTGCTTTACGTTAAACTTGTGGTAACGCTGAAATATCTGGTGGTCGGTATAGCAAACTATCTTCTTCTCATGGTCAATGAAGCCCTTGCTGATAGCTTTGGGTATGGGCACGAAGGTAATATTGGCATTGAGGTCTTCGAAGATGCTGCGCAGGCGCTCCGTCTGCCTGGCGTTCTCTGCAAAAATATAAGGCTCATATTTCTGCGCAATGCGTTTTTGCAGGTCTTCTATTAACAACCCGAACTGCCTGTTGAATACGGGTTGCTCATCGGTAGCAAATTGCAACACAGCTGTATCCTCATCGCCTGTCAGTCTGGGTAGTGAATGGTTATACCATTCAATTAAATGTCTTTGTTTTAATTTCTGTTGCCAGTTTTCAGTGGTTTCAAAATCATCTTTCGTCAGTTGCTTCAGCCAGGCTTCTTCATGGTCTATGGCAACATCGTTCAGGTTGATGACATCAGGAAGCTCCACTTCCATCTTACCCAACCTGCCCACTGTAAAATCAAAATCTTTAGCCCATATGACTGTATTTTCGGGCAGGTAATCCAACAGCGATACCTTTTCATTTGCCTCAAACTTCGTTTCAATATTAGGAATGATAGAAACCTGCAGTAGTTTCCTTTCAGATAATTGTGTTTCTGGGTTGAACAACCTGATACTGTCTACCTCGTTGCCAAAAAGTTCGATACGGTAGGGGTGCTCGTTGCCAAAAGAATAAATATCCAATATACCACCACGCATGGCAAACTGTCCCGGCTCGTATACAAAATCTTCCTTCTTAAAACCCAGGCCTACAAATTGCTTCAGCACCTCATCGATCTTCAGGTTTTCCCCCACTTTTATACTGATCATGTTGCCCGACAGTGATCTTGGATTCACTACTTTTTCAAATAATGCTTCCGGATAGGTAACCAGTACTTTTTTGTGGGTCTCGGCTTTGCTGAACTTTGTCAGAGCTTCTGTACGCAGCATCACGTGGCTGCTGTTCAGTTCGTTAAAACTGCCGGTTTTTTTGAATGAGTCGGGGAAATAACAGATATCCAGCGCTCCGGTAAGATTTTCCAGGTCGTTATGAAAATATGCAGCTTCCTCATTGTCGTTCAGAATGAACACATGATTGGCATCGCTGAGCTGCCATACTGCCGTTGCAATAAAGTTGAGCGAAGAGCCTTTGAGGTTGAGTAATGTTACCCTGAGCTTGGGGTCGGACAATGAGATGCCGCCCGCAATCTGTTTGACGCGGATATCATTCTGATACAAACTTTGCAGCACCTGCAAATTCATAGGGCGGCAAAAATACGGCAAACATGGTTGTTATGGCGATTTGTTTGTGATATTTTATTGTTTCTTTTTGTTTTGTGTACTTATGGCTTCTACAAACCATATATATTCTTCTACAAAACGGTTCAGGTTCTTAGCCATGATGTCGGTCAGTGGTTCTCCCTCTTCGTTAAGCGAATTATGGAGTTCAGGTACCAGCAGTTTGTACGGCATAGGGAAAGCTCCTATAGCTAATACCAGCAACTGAAGCAGGTTGGATGCGTTGACACCACCCATCCTGCCATTTGACCCGCAGACAATACCTATGGGTTTTTTAGCCCATTCTTTTGTAAAATAATCTACAGCGTTTTTCAGCGCACCACTATAGCTGTTGTTATATTCGGGAGTAACAAACACAATACCATCTGCGCTACTCAACTTTTCACTTATTGTCACAAGTGCAGGCGGAGGGTTGTCCATGTCTTTCAGGCGACTTTCCATAACAGGAAGGTTATGGTCTTTTATGTCTATAAGTGTGGCGTTTACTTTACCGGAGTTGTTCAGGGCATTCAGCAAGGCTTTGGCTGCCCTGATGCTCAACCTACCCTCTCTTATTGCGCCATACAGTATCGTTATGTTCAACATAAATCGTAACTTTCATTTAATATAACGAATATATCTTAAATAAGTTTGCTAACGGCTTAAGTTAATGTTATGAAAAGATACCTGCTGCTACTGTTATTACTTCCATTTTTAACGGCATGTGAGAATACATGGGACAGCGATGCCCGGGATATGTTTGTACAAGGCTGTATGAGTGCTGCCAAAAAAGATAATATACCTGAAGACAAAGCCAAGGTTATGTGCGACTGCCGCCTTGAAAAAGCCATGAAAAAACACCCCAACTTTTCAGAGGCAATGGACCATATACAGGACATAATACAAGATCCTGCCATGCGGGAATGTGAGCCTAAATAAACTTTCTTTGTTCCGCAGCAGCCATACGTAACAAGGCACTAGCCCTGTAACGGTCTTCGTGGTATTGGTTATACAGGCCGTCAAGTATATTCAGGCATTTGTCAGCACCCCATTTATCGCACCATTGCAGCAGCCCTTTAGGGTAGTTAACTCCTTTGGTCATGGCCAACTCCAGGTCTTGTGCTGAAGCAACATTCAGATGCAAGGCATCTACAGCCTCGTTGATAAGCATAACTACTACACGTTCAACAATATGATTGCCCAATGCTGTATCTTTTTCAGGTTGTGGTAGCTCTGCTCCTTCAGCATAGTTGTAAAATCCCCTGCCCGACTTACGGCCTAACCAACCTGCTTCCAGCAGGCGCTTTTGCGAGAAAGATGGTTTATATCGGGGGTCGTAAAAGAACGATTGGAATACTGTTTCCGTCACTACATAATTCACATCATGCCCTATATAGTCAGTGAGCGTAAACGGCCCCATTTTGAAACCACCTATTTCCGTCATGGCCCAATCTATTGTTGCAGCATCAGCAATACCTTCTTCCATCATACGTATCGCTTCGCCATAAAATGGCCTTGCTACACGGTTCACTATAAAGCCTGGTGTATCTTTCGCTATGACCGGCACTTTCTTCCAGTCGGTCATTAATACTTTACACTCCTGTACCAGTGCGGCATCTGTTTGTACAGCAGGTACCACCTCAACCAAAGCCATTAGCGGAGCTGGATTGAAAAAATGCAGGCCTATCACCCTCTCTGCTTTAGTACATGCAGCAGCTATCGAAGTAACGGATAGTGATGAAGTATTGGTAGCCAATATGCAGTTTTTTGAAACTATTTTTTCTACATCTGCAAAAACTTTTTTCTTGATGTCCGGGTTTTCAATTATCGCCTCTATGATCAATAAGCAATCAGCGAATGCATCAAGACTGGTAGCATAAGTAAACCTGTCAGTAATAGTTGCGGCATCGCTTATCTTACCTTTTTCTACCATGCGGTTCAACGTTTTATCAAGATTGCTCTTTGACCTTTCCAATGCATCAGCATTCGTATCAAAAACGATTACCTTATGACCAGCCATTGCTGCCACCTGGGCTATTCCACTGCCCATTGCGCCTGCACCTATAATACCTACTATTGCTTCCTTATTCAATTTGCTCATGTTTGTTATATCATTCTGCTGCGAAAATAGCCTTTTTATACTTGCTCAAGGATGTACAATTTTTCTTAATACCATAATCGCTATTTTTACAACTAAACGGTACGATATGAGAACAGGTAAAATGATATTAACAGCATTGGCAATAAGCAATACTGCAGCAATGGCACAAAAACCAATGCCGGCCACAAAAGGTTTTATAAAACTACCCGGTGGTGTAGAGTATAAGCTGGCTTATGATAAACCAGGCTCTGTTAATCCAAAGAACGGTGACTATGTAGAAGCGCATATGTATGTAGAGGTGGATGGTGAAATGATTTACAATTCACGCCAGGTAAACGAGAACAAACCTGTATCATTTGTAATGACACAACCCAAAAGCAAAACTGATATACAGGAAGTAATAAAACTACTATCCGAAGGAGATAGCGTAGTCATTAAATTTTCTGTTGATTCTCTTATTAAATCAGGAGTAGATCAACTCAGATGGATGAAACCTAACACAGGTCAGAAAGCTACCTACTTCGTGAAAATGGTACAAATAAAACAAATGGGCAGCAACGTAGGTTCCAATTCTAAGTAAATGACATCTTCACAGGAATATATGACCTACCCCTATCGAAACATTACATAATTATAAAATAATATTATTTTATAATTTCTGATTATCAGCGCCTTACAAAGATCTGCACGTTTATTTTCGATTAAATACAATACAGAATTCGATTTAAGCCATTAATATCACCTTAAACGACTACGGGAATTGCCCGATATATATCTTGATTTTAAATGATTTTTAACTTACATTTAGGTATAAATGCTATCAAATTAATTTTTAATACCACGTTGTTATGAAGCAAAATTACAAGCTGCTATTATTAGTAGTAATATTAATAGGAATCGTCAATACCGCGAGCGCTCAGTTTTTATACACCATGCCAATTACGGTTACCAACCACGAGAATAGAGACGTGCTGGGATGGCAGGTACCCATGTATATTAACACCGCCGCCCAGGTAGGTGCCGGCCACATGCAATCCGATGGCAGGGATATTCGATTTAGTAAAGATTGTGCCGGTACACAATTGCTCAATCACTTTATTGACTCGGGCATGAATAGTACCCAAACCAAAATATGGGTAAAAATGGATACTATGTACGCATCGGCACCGCGAACTATTTATATGCTGTATGGCAACACTTCCGTGTCAACTGCGTCTACTTATAACACCTTTAACGGCCCATATACGGGTACGAACAGTGTTACTCCCCCAAGTACAAATACAGTTTCTAACTGCCAGCGCAGCATGAAGTTCCGCGCCAACAGGGATATTATTGTTTCCAGTTTTGGTAAACGTACCCCGGATGCTACTACAAGGTACGTAACCCTGTTCGACTTCAACTCACAGGCCATACTCAGGCAAATGCAGGTTTCCGGTGCTGCGGCTGTATATTCTTTCCAGAATTTATCTAACCACATATGGTTAAACGCTAACCAGGACTATATACTGGCACTATACAATGGCAGTGGCGACATGTACTACTATGGTGCATCGGGCCAATCTTCGCAGTATATAACATATGGAGATATGCGCTATTGCAACAGTTGTACGGAAAACACGTTCCCTACAACGGTACTGACCAACAACATGTATGGTGTGCCTGATATGGAGTATTATACAGTTGATACCAACAATATCACTAACCTTCCTACATACCAACTGGCTACCACCGGGTCAGGAAATGCTGATATTACGCTGGGCGAGATGCCTTACGTTTGTCCCGGTAGTTCAAGCGCACCAATTGTTTTTACAGCAACAACAGGTAATCCAAAGGAATATGATATCACATGGGGAGCTACCGCAGCAAATGCAGGATTCGCAAATGTTGTGAATGCAGCCATGCCATCCACAAGCCCTATTACGGTTGTTGTACCGGTGTCTGCACCAATGGGGATATATACGGGTACATTGACGATGAAAAGCGTTTGCGGTGCAGGTAAGTCACATACGATAACCATCAATGTGGGCGGCTCTATTACTACGACTGAACAACCTAAAGACACTACTGTTTGTCCGCGTGACCCGGCTTCATTCAGCTCGGATGCCAAAGGACCTTCAATAGCCTACCAATGGCAGGTAATGGCACAGGGTGGTGCGTGGACCGACCTATCTAACGGTGGTGACTATGCTAATGTGAATACACCAAAGCTAACGATACTACAGTCTCAAAATGCATACAATGGCAACCTGTATCGCTGTATGGTGACCAGTGCATGTGCTTTACCTAAACCGTCTAACGGGGGTAAACTCATTGTACAGGTTGACCCGATAGTCAGCACCCAGCCATTGGATGTGACAACGAACCCGAACTCTAATGTAAACTTCTCTGTAAAAACGGCTTCAAAAACCGCAACATATCAATGGCAGGTTGCGTCGCCAAATGATGTATTTGTGAATATCAATGACGGCCCAATCTATTCAGGTGTTAAAACAAATAACCTCCTGGTAAGAGGTGTATCTTATGTTCAAAACGGATTCCTGTTCCGCTGCCTGTTATTCAATTCAGGAAGCTGTTTATCGCCCGGAGATACCAGCGAGGCGGCATTGCTGACAGTCAATCCTCCAAAATCTGTGAACGATGTCAGCAGTCAGAATACGGTGATCGTTTATCCCAATCCTACAGGCGGAAGCGAACTGTTTATTAAAGCCGACCACACATTACCGGCAGAAATGAATTATAAAATGATCGATAAACTTGGCAGAATTGTAAGTGATGGAAACCTGGAAAACACAGGTATTACCAAAATTGACATTACCGATCTTACACCAGATGTTTACTTTGTAGAAATATCGGATGCTGACGGCAACAGGATAAGCATGCAAAAATTCACTAAGCTTTAAAAAACTTCAATCAAAGAATAAAAAAAGTGCCCTGTTTGTAACAGGGCACTTTTTTTATTCAAATAGTTTGATTCACTCACCTGCTATGGCACTTCCACAGCATTTAATATCTCGTTCAGTATCTGTTCGCTGGTCACATTCTCTGCTTCCGCTTCGTACGTAACACCAATACGATGGCGCATCACGTCGTGGCATACAGCACGTACATCTTCAGGTATCACATAACCCCGACGTTTGATGAAAGCATAAGCTTTAGCGGCCAGAGCAAGGTTGATACTAGCGCGCGGTGAGCCACCATAAGCTATCAATGGTTTCAGTCCTTTGAGCTTATACTCATCAGGGAAACGGGTAGCAAATACTATATCAAGTATATACTGTTCTATCTTCTCATCCATATACACCTCGCGCACCAGTTGGCGTGCTTTGATGATGTCTTCCTGTGTTACCACCTGGTTGATCTTAGCAGCACCTTGCGGATTCAGGTTGTAACGTATGATGTGACGTTCTTCTTCTTTTTTAGGATAGCTGATAACGATCTTCAGCATAAAACGGTCTACCTGTGCTTCAGGTAATTCGTAGGTACCTTCCTGTTCTATCGGGTTTTGCGTAGCCAACACCAGGAAAGGCTCCTCCAGCTTGTATGTATGGTCGCCGATGGTCACCTGGCGCTCCTGCATTGCTTCCAGCAAGGCACTCTGCACTTTCGCCGGAGCACGGTTGATCTCATCCGCCAGTATGAAATTGGCGAATATAGGGCCTTTACGCACGGCAAATTCGTGGTCCTGCGGGTTGTATACCATAGTACCCAGCACGTCAGCCGGCAGCAGGTCCGGTGTGAACTGTATCCTGGCAAACTTTGCGTGTATTGCTGAAGCCAGTGATTTGATAGCCAATGTTTTTGCCAGTCCGGGCACTCCCTCAAGCAGCACGTGGCCATTGGCAAGCAGTCCTATCAACAGGCGCTCCACCATATGCTTCTGGCCTACAACGGCCTTGTTCAGTTCCATTGTCAGCAGCTCAATAAAGGCGCTGTTCTGGTGTATGCGCTCATTCAGCTCCCGGATATCTACAGATGTCGAAGATGGTAATTCCATGTCAGTCATAACGAGTTCAATTTACGAAACGGAATGATGTAAAAAAATCAGGGTTCAAAAATATCACGAGATAGCTTTACAGGCTGTTAAAACTGCGTTAAACCAAATTCTGACTACATTTGCCAACTAATTTTATGGAAAATATCGTAGAACGATGGAAGAATGTGGAAGCGCTCATGCATGAGCGCTTCGGAAAGGTGCCCGACCTGGAAGGCATATTATACCTGATAGGCATCAACGAGGTAGGCGTAAACCCGGGAGGTAAGTTTACCAAAGAACAAAAACAGGATTTTATGCACGTAGCGGTATGCACACTGCTGAGCAAAGAGGGCTACTACGAGTTTACCGGTCGTGATGGTGATGGCTGGCCACATTTCAAAGCCTTAAAGGCTCCCCCTGAAGCAGGTATCTTATTACAGGAATTGCTGCTAAAGGAATGTGTTATTAACTACTTTGAGCTGTAGCTACTTTTCACCACCTATTGCATTTCAGATTCTCTTAGCTACCTTTGTCGTATAGTCCTGATAGGACAAATAACGGGGTGCCTTAAATAAAAGGCTGAGATCATACCCGCTGAACCTGGACCGGGTAATGCCGGTTAGGGATTGAACATTCAGCTGAGTATTCTGTGTCCCTCAATTGCTACATAAATGTAAGGCCTTCATTTATGCGCTATTGAAGTGGTTCACAGCCATCGCAACAGCCCCATATTCGTTAACTAAAATGAATATTGCTCGGCAATGAAAAAACCATTACTTACAATGTTTGCATTAGGAGGCCTGGTGTCAGCCTATGCACAATCAGATTCAACAGAAGCGGCAGAACGAACGCTGCTGCAACCACAGTACCTGCAACCGGTAGAGATACGCTCACTACGTGCCGGTTCCGATGCTCCATTTGCTAAGATCGAACTGGATAGCAAAGAAATCAAAAAAGCTAACCTTGGGCAGGACCTGCCGTATTTATTGCAATACACCCCATCGGCAGTTGTAACCTCCGATGCAGGCGCGGGTGTAGGATACACAGGTATCAGGGTGCGTGGTACGGACGGTACCCGCATCAACGTAACACTGAACGGTATCCCGGTAAATGACCCTGAGTCACAGGGAACATTCTTTGTCAACTTCAGCGACCTAGCTTCCTCTACGGGCTCCATACAGTTGCAGCGTGGTGTAGGTACCTCTACCAACGGAGCGGGTGCTTTTGGCGCAACCATGAGTATCAGTAATATGCAGCAGTATGAGAAGGCTGGTGCTGAGCTGTACAGCAGCTATGGTTCTTTCGATACATGGAGAAACACACTGAAGGCTGGTACAGGCTTGCTGAAAGGCGGTTTCCAGTTCGATGTACGTCTATCAAAGATCAACTCACGCGGATATATCGACCGCTCTAACAGCGACCTGAAATCTATGCAGTTCATAGCTGGTTGGAAAGTGAGCGATAAAACACAACTGCGTTTCATGCTGATGACCGGTAAAGAAATGACCAAACAGGCATGGAACGGTGTAGTACAGGATTCACTGGCTACCAACCGTACCTTCAACGAGTTGGGAGCTATGACGGGTGGTGGGTACTACAACAACCAGACAGACAACTACCAGCAGGACTATTACCAGTTCTTTGTTGACCATAAGTTCTCAAAATACATCTCGGGGCATGCCGCATTGTTCATGACGCGCGGCAGGGGCTACTACCAGGAGTACAAGCAAGACCAGGCATACGGCAGTTACGGCCTGCCTGATTATGTAACAGGCAACGATACCTTGACCAGCACAGACCTTACCCGTCAACTTTGGTTAGACAACTACTATTATGGCTCCGTATTCTCGCTGATATATGAGAAGAACAAAACACAACTGACCTTTGGTGGCGGGTGGAACCAATATGCAGGTAACCACTACGGCGATGTGTTATGGACCATGAATGGCGGTGTGCCGGATAACTACCGCTGGTACGACTTGAATTCTCAAAAGAACGACCTGAACCTGTACCTGAAACTACAGCAATATGCAGGCGAGAAGCTAATGCTGTTCGGCGACCTGCAGTACAGGAATGTTGCATATAACATCTATGGTTTCCGCGATAACCCGGCTATACAGCCTATGCCGGTATATAACTTCTTTAACCCCAAAGCCGGTGCTACCTATTTTATAGCCAACAATGGCCACAAAGTTGAAAAGCTGTATGCATCGATAGCCGTTGCAAATAAGGAACCTAACAGGACCGATTTTGAAGCCTCACCTGTTGACCAGCCCAAACATGAGCAACTGTACGATGTTGAAGTTGGTTTCGACAGAACGGTGAGCAAGCTCCACCTGAATGCTAACTATTATTACATGTCCTACAAAAGCCAGTTGGTGCTGACAGGACAGATAAATGACGTAGGCGCTTATACGCGTACCAATGTAGACAACAGCTACAGGATGGGTATAGAGCTGCAGGCGTCTTATGTACCTACCTACTGGCTAAAGGCTTTTGCCAATGCAACTTTTTCTCAGAACAAGATCAAAAACTTTACTGAGTACATAGACAACTATGATGACCCCTATGGTGTACAGAATGTAGTAAAACATGGCACTACAGATATCGCATTTTCTCCCAATGTGTTAGGTTCGGGCGGGCTTACTTTCAGCCCGTTCAGGTATATGCAACATGGGCAGAGCTTTGAAATGGACCTTTTGGGCAAATACGTAGGCAAACAATACCTGGACAATACCAGCGATGACAATCGCAGCATCGACCCTTATGGCCTGTGCGATATCCGTATCAGGTACTCCATCAAAACAAAAGCGGTAAAAGAGTTGGGCTTCAACCTGATGCTGAACAATATTTTCGATAAGAAATACGCCAGCAATGGTTACACGTTCAGCTACATATCTGGCGCACAGCTCAATACGGTTAACTACTACTACCCGCAGGCAGGCTTTAACTTTTTGTTAGGTGTCAATATGAAGTGGTAAAGGCAATTTTTTCATGCGTTATGATGCGTCCTGTGTTATGCAGGGCGCATTTTTTGTCTATACCTGTATAAAGGGCAGAAAAAACGGATAAAATACCTTTGTCATACTGACAGAATTACATTGGTAAGTAATTTGATGATAGTACCTGTATGGGAATAGGATATTTGTTAATTGTAGTGTTTTTCATGGTGCTGGGCTCAGTTGTGAGCGGCAGGCTGAAATCGAAATTCAGGGAGTATGGCGAGCTGCCCCTGGGCGCCGGGATGAGCGGTAAAGAAGTAGCTGAAAAAATGCTCCGTGATAATGGTATTTATGATGTAACGGTCAACTCTGCGCAAGGGTTCCTGTCCGACCATTATAACCCGGCCGACAAGACGGTGAACCTCAGCCCTGATGTATACAGTGGGCGAAGTATTGCAGCTGCTGCGGTAGCCGCACACGAATGCGGTCATGCCGTACAACATGCCAAAGCATACAGCATGCTGCAGTTTCGTAGCGCTATGGTACCGGTAGTTAAGGTGAGTACTACATTAGGACAATGGGTATTGCTGGCGGGTGTAGGGCTTTTCTTTGGCCGTGGCAACCAATGGTTATTATTGGCGGGTATTGTGATGTTTGCCATCTCCACACTGTTTTCATTAGTAACTTTGCCGGTGGAGTATGACGCAAGCAACCGTGCACTGGCCTGGATGGAAAATACGGGACTTACTTCCCGCAACGAACATGATAAAGCAAAAGATGCACTGAAATGGGCGGCACGTACTTATGTAGTGGCCGCACTAAGCTCGGTGGCGATGCTTTTGTATTATATTTCTATTTTTATGAACCGCAGGGATTAAACCCTGTTAAATGAACAAGATGGTAGTAGAACAATTATATACAAAGTGCCTGAGTGAAGCAGCTTATTTTATAGCCAGCGACGGTGAAGCAGCGGTAATAGACCCGCTGCGCGATGTGGATGAATACATCAAAAAGGCGGAAGAAATGGGCGTGAAGATCAAATACATCTTCGAAACGCATTTTCATGCTGATTTCGTGAGTGGCCACCTTGACCTGTCTAAGAAAACGGGAGCGCCTATTGTATACGGGCCCATGACAGTAACAAAATTCCCTGTACATGTAGCGAAAGATGGCGAAGAATTCAGTATAGGTAAGCTGAAGATAAAAGTACTGCACACCCCCGGCCATACACTGGAAAGCTCTTGCTACCTGCTAAGCGATGAGGAGGGTAAAGAACACTGCATATTTACAGGTGATACCCTGTTTGTAGGCGATGTGGGCCGTCCTGACCTGTTCAGCGGCGACATGAGCAAAGAGCAACTGGCCAGCATGATGTATGACTCGCTAAACACGAAGATCAAGACCCTGCCCGACAACCTGATTGTATATCCCGCTCACGGTCCCGGCTCGTCATGCGGCAAAAACCTGGGTGCTGAAACTTTCAGTACCATCGGGCAACAAAAAGAAACAAATTATGCCCTGCAGGACATGACGCGTGACGATTTTATCATTGTGGTTACATCAGGACTTTCTGCACCGCCCGCATACTTCCCCGTCAATGCAAAGATCAATAAAGAGGGTTATGAGAACATGGATGAACTGAAACAAACATCCATGACACCACTAACTGTTGCAGAACTAAAAGAAAAAATCAAGAATGGTGTTTGGGTACTGGATACCCGTCCGGCCACCGTCTTCACAGAAGCGTTTGTTCCCGGTGCTATCAGTATCGGTCTTGAAGGGCGTTTTGCCGAGTGGGCCGGTAGCCTGTTGCCGTTCGACCAGCCACTGGTACTGGTAACAGAGCCGGGAAAAGAAGAAGAAAGTGTAATCAGGCTGGCAAGAGTAGGATTTGAGAATGTTCAGGGCTACCTGAACGGCGGAATGGAAGCATGGATAAATGCAGGCGAACAGTCGGATATGATCGTTGATATTGAGCCTGACGAACTGGCGATGGATATACCGCATGACAAAAAACTGGAAGTGGTTGACGTACGCAAACCTTCAGAATTTGACAATTGCCACCTGAAAGGTGCTACCAATGCTCCGCTGGACAAACTGATGGATCCCTTCAATGTAGCCCTGCTGGATATAGACAAGAATCTATATATACACTGTGCAGGTGGCTACCGTTCAGTTATTGCTGCTTCTTTGCTCAAAAGACAGGGATATAACAACCTGCGCAACATACTCGGCGGGTTTGCTGCTATGAAAGAGCAGAAAGGTCTGAAAGTAGTAACGCCTGAAAAGGAAGCGTTATAATTAAAAGTATAACTATATGTAAAGCCTCTTTTTTATCAGAAAAGGGGCTTTTTTATTGCAATTGTACAGCAGGGCATGTATTTTTAAGTTTAGAAAAGTATATTTGAAGCTTATCTGTTAAATGATTAACATGAGACATATTTCCGCTATATGCCTGTTTGTGGCATTGGGCTTTGCATCTACGGCCGTAAAGGCACAGGGAGAGGCAGACCCCGGCTTTGCATCTACGGGCGCTATGCGTACGACATCTGCATTGATGATCAATGAACATGACTATGAGAACCAACGTGCCCATTTCAGTCTTGGGCATACTTTTGCCAAAGGCGAAAGGGACATGAGGCTCAACATCTCTCAACTTGAAACAAGGCTACCGCTGTTCGGATTATACAGCGGCGGTTACTTTGATATAAAAGTACCTATCTTCTCAGCAGGTGGCGAGCTTGCCAACACATGGGGATTAGGTGATGTATCTGCATCATATACGCATATGTTCCTGGGCATAGAAGACTGGACCATACAAGGTTCGGCAGGCCTTTTGTTGGGCATGGGTACTGCGAATGTTACAGATGGTAAGGCAAGGCCATTACCTATGGCATATCAGGCCAGCCGCGGTAGCACAGACGTAATGGTAGGTGGTAGTGTAACCTACAAACAATACGCAACGGTATCAGCGGGATATCAGCAACCTTTCTACAGGTACAACGAAAACGAATTCTTTGCAGCCAACCAGGTCAATGATACTTTCTACAGTAGCGATGCGTATACTATTTCGCGCAAGCTATATCGCCAGGGCGATGTAATGATGCGCCTGGAGGGTCACCTGGTGAATGAACGTGGCGGTGTTACCGGTGGCGTGCTGGCTATTTACCATCTGAAAAATGATCTGTACCAGGACAGGAATACCGGTGGCTGGTATGAGGTGGAAGGCACACAGGGTCTTACACTTAACCTGAGCGGTAACGCATTCATACGTATGGGCCGTTATGGTCAATACAAGCTTGACCTGAATGTAGCTGCGCCCGTTGTACGTACCGATGTATTCTCTGCCGGTCTGTATCGCAAATGGATGATCACACCAAGGTTCACATACTTCTTCAACAGTAAGAAAGGTCCGTTGATGTTCTAAAACAACTTATTATTAATAATTGCAAAAGCAGGAGAACAATCTCCTGCTTTTTTTATTTTGTTGCATTGACGTTTATTCTATTGATCATGCTATAACCGGAACAACATATGAGAACTAATACAAAATATTCCCCGCATAAAAAAGGGTGTTTTTCCCGTTTTTTCCCACCCCGTTAAAAAGTAGTTTTAATCTCCGGCGTTACGTGTTCTGTAATAAACAGTATGGAGATGGTAGATGAATGAGCAACAACGTGGAAATTTTCGCTTACAATAGACAATCACTATTCGAACCTTTTTTATAATACATTCTATTATTCACTCTAAAAACAAATCAAATTATGGAAGGAATGATTGGGGAGATAAGACTATTTGCTCCCAATTTCGCTCCCAAGGCCTGGGCATATTGCCAGGGACAGATCTTGTCTATTGCATCAAATACGGCCTTGTTCTCCATTCTGGGAACAACGTATGGCGGTAATGGCACTACTACTTTTGCATTGCCAAACTTCAACGGTCGTTCTGCCGTTAGTTCAGGCAGGGGGCCGGGTCTGTCAGATTACAGGTTAGGACAAAAAACAGGTACCGAAACCGTAACGCTAAACATTACACAAATGCCGGCGCATACCCACACGGTTTTAGTTACAAATCCAAGCGGCTCCGTAACCATGGGTGGCTTTAATGATGAGCCTAACCAGGCAAGCCCGGTTAATGGCTATCCGGCGCTGGTAGATGGCTTTACGCTATACGATACAAGGGCCGATGAATTCATGCAAATGTCTAATGTAAATGTAGGAGGTGCAATCAATGCCGCGCTTGACGGTGGTAACCAGTCTCACGAAAACAGGCAGCCATTCATCGCGATCAATTACATCATATGCCAGTATGGTATATTCCCATCAAGAAACTAATTAACAAACCCAATTTTAACACGATAAAATAAAAATATTATGGAAGGTACAATGGGCGAAATACGTTTGTTTGGTGGCAATTTTGCACCACGCAACTGGGCATATTGTGAAGGCCAGTTGATGTCAATAGCAGCAAACACAGCCTTATTTTCACTATTAGGCACTACCTACGGCGGCGACGGACGCACCACTTTCGGAATTCCTGATCTGCGCAGCAGGGTTGCTGTAGGTGTAGGTCAGGCTGACTCCGGTACTATTTATGATTTGGGAGAAAAAGGCGGTATAGAGAATGAAACGCTGACTGTTAGCCAGATGCCATCTCATACGCACGATATTGCTATCCACCTGACAGCACAGGCCGGTCTGCCTTCATACAATGATGAGGCGAATTCTTCTGAGCCGAGCGGAGCGGGTTATGCGCTACCTAACAACGACCTGGAAATATACAACGTGACAGCCAATAACGTAATGGGAACTGTGACCGGTACCTATAATGCCACAGTACAAATGGGCAATGCAGGTGCCAGCTATCCTCACTCAAACGAGCAGCCAAGCCTGGGTATGAACTTTATTATCTGTACAGCAGGGATTTTCCCATCCAGGAATTAATGTATTAATCAAAACGTTAACACAACAAAAAAAATATTATGGACAGTTACATAGGTGAAGTACGCATGTTTGGCGGAAATTTTGCACCAAGGAATTGGGCTCTTTGCCAGGGGCAATTACTTTCCATTGCCGCAAACAACGCTTTATTTTCAATATTAGGTACAACTTTCGGCGGTGATGGTCGCACAACATTCGCCTTGCCGGACCTGAGAGGCCGTGTGGCAGTAGGTACAGGTACCGGTCCTGGTTTGTCTACTATACGGTTAGGCGAAGTATATGGGTCGGAAACAGTTACTTTATTACAGCCTAACCTGCCGGTTCACACCCATGCATTGACATCTTCACTTCATAGTACGTGGAGCCCAGCATGTTCTGATGCAACTTCAGGCAATACTAACGAACCTACCGGCGCTGTTCCTGCGGCATCAGCCACAAGCACTTATGCAGGCTCATCAGACGGTACTAAGTTCAAACCAACACCGCTAACAAATTTCGGTGGTAATGTTACACCTGCAATAGCCGGTGGTAATCAGCCGCATAACAACCTTATGCCTATACTCGCGGTAAATTATATGATTGCTTTGTATGGAATATATCCAAGCCGCAATTAATCGACCGTTTAGATGTTAATTATTAATGTCAATTACAGGGTTGTAGCAAATACTCTGTAATTGACATTTTACCGGGACAAACAAACTTTAGTAAAGAGAAAGTGTATGAAGATAGGATTAATAGTACCCAGGTCCGAGCTATTCCCACTTGTGGGCCTGCAATTTATTGATGGGGTAAATTTTGCATTGCAACAAAACAAAGAAAAAGAAATACAGGTAATAGTAGAAGACGGTGGCAATGCTGCCGATAGTGATGAAACAGTTGGCAAAGCCAATAAACTGTTATTGCAAGACAGGGTAGATGCTGTAATAGCTTATACCGGTGCTAAAACACATGAGGGACTCAGCAACCTGTTTGATAAATATAAAAAAATACTTGTATTGGCAGACTGGGGAGCATACATGACGTATGACCTGAAATATTCTGACTATGTATTTCATCATACCATGAATGAATGGGTTGCATCCTACTCACTGGGCAGGCACATGGCAGAACAAGGACACAAAAAAATCCTATTCTGTCTTTCACTTATGGATGTAGGTTATCATCTTGCTTATGCTTTTCTCAGGGGAACTGAAGAAGGTGGTGGCTCAGCTATCGGATATCACACAGCAAAACTTAATACTGACCCGGCCTTTTATGCGGAACTGGAGCAAAAAATAAATGAGTGGCAACCTGACACCATTTATTGCGGATTTGCAGGTGATGATGCAGATAAATTCTGGCAAAACGCTGGTGAGATGATCATCAATAAAGAGCTGGCGGTTGCTGGTCCGGGCTTACTTACATTGCCGGAAATACTGGAAAAGTACAAACCCTCTACCACAGGTATCACAACATCGTCAGCATGGTATCCTGCCCTGTCAAATGAGCTCAACACAACATTCCTGGAAGATTACAGGAAAGCTACCGGTAACGAAGCTGACAGGTTTTCTGTACTGGGTTATGAGTGCGGGATGGCTTTGCTGAATGCCGCAAGTTATAATGAGAACGGGTTCCTGGATGTAAAAAATACGGCCAGCAATATAAAGAACAACACCATCAATAGCCCGAGAGGTGAAGTGAGATATGATCCAGAAAAAAATTACACGGTAGCCAATAGCTACCTGGCAAAAATAAATAACGACGGTAAAGAGATAGTAACAGATACCATCCATGCCGATATGGAAAAATGGCGTAAAGACAACCTTGAAGCACACCCTAATGAAGGATGGTTAAATCCCTATCCTTGTACCTAGTGTTATGAACAAGCAACCTAAAATAGGCGTATTAACTGATGGCAGCCTGGGCATACCATCATTGCATGCTTTACTGCAAAACAAACTGGTAGCATCAATAGGCTTGCCGGACAGGCGACACGACGCTATTAATGATATTAAACAACTCACTGCGGCATATCATTTTGATCCTGTTATACTCTCAAAGCCGACACTGGAACAAAGTTTGACAAGGTGGATTGAAGACAATCAGCTTGACGTAGTGTTCGTCTTCACATTTCCCTGGCGGATTCCTGCAGATGTATTAAATAAGGTTCGCGTTGGTTTTTTTAATTTTCATTTTGGCTTATTACCTCAGTATCGCGGTGCCAATGCTATATTCCCCGCTATAAAAAACAGGGAGCCGTATGGAGGAATAACAGTACACATGATGGATGCCGACCTGGATACAGGTGACATTTTGCATATTGAAAAAGAAGCTATACTTCCTACTGATACATATGGCATGTATAGTGCACGATTGGCCAACCTGAACATAGCCGTGCTGCAAAAAATATTACCCGGCATCTTTTCCGGTAATATCAACACGGTGAAACAAGAGGAACAAAATGCCGCGTACTACAGCAAACCTGTTATTGATGACATATCTATAAAATGGGAACTGCAAACAGCAGAAGAGATAATTGCTTTGGTTAATGCCTGTAACCCCTGGAATAAAGGTGCATATACATCACTGCATGACATGCCGCTGAGAATAACTGAAGCTTGCATTTCCGATGAAATATCTGAAACAGCAACCATTGGAGAGATCATAAAAATTGACACAAATGGTATGCACGTGCAATGCATAGGACATAAAAACATTACACTGAAAATAATAACGATTGAAGAAGGTATTTATTCAGCACAGACTTTTACACATGTATGTGGAATAAAATCAAATGCAAGGTTTAAGGACTTAGCTACCTTACAGCAAACAAGTAACAAATAAGTAAAAACGTATAAAAATCAAACTATGAAATTGAAATTATTACTGAAAAAGAAAATATGCCTGTTGGCACTGATGTTATTCAGTGTATACACAATACAGGCTCAAACAACTTTATCAGCGGGAGATATCGCTTTTACAGGGTATAACTCTGATGGCGCTGACGATAGTTTTTCATTTATTCTTTTGGCACCTATTTCTTCCGGCACCGTTGTCAAATTTACTGACCAGGGTTGGACAGGTTCTGCATTGAATGGCACAGAGGGAGAGATCACATGGACCTCAACCAGTGCTATGTCTGCGCTTACTGTTGTAACAATTTTACCAACTGGTTCAGGATATGCTTCCGCCGGAAGCCTGGTCATAAATACTGCTATGAGTCTTGCTACCGGTGGCGACCAGATATTTGCCTTGCAAGGCACCCTTGGTTCGCCTACGTTCATTGCCGGGGTCCATATGAGTGTCGAACAATCTTCTTATCCGTCTTCAGGTACGCTTAATGGAACAGATAGTGATTGGGATGGCGTTGCTGTCGGAGGTTCACAATCCAAATTATCCGGAACGGGACTTACTGCGGGCTTTAGCGCGGTTTGGCTGTACGACTCTTTGCTTACAGCACCCGGCGGAGGTACCTTTTGGGAAGTTGATAATGCCCGTGCAAAATGTACTGCTTTAACAGGAACAGTTTCGCAAGTACGTGCAAAGCTATTCCAAAGATCCTATTGGGACTATGATAACGGTACCGCATTTGCTCCTACAAGCCCCTCTTGTACACCCACCTCTACTACATGGAATGGCTCTACATGGGATAATGGCGCACCTACTGCCAGTTTAGATGCAGTAATTGCATCCAGCACAACTCCGGGTAACTTCACATGTAAAGACCTGACCATTAACAGTACCTATGCATTGACCATGGGTTCGGGCACTACTGCCAATATCAACGGTAGCGTTACCAACAATGGTAATGGCTTCAGCGGTGTGGGAACATTTAACTTCGCAGCATCTGGTTCCATTTCAGGTAACACCATATCTACTACGGGTACTATTACGGTAGCATCAGGTGCTACACTCACTACTAATAGTAAATTGACCCTATCGGCAACTTCCAGCACCGTTTTCGGTACTATCGGCAATTCAGCGGGTACAATAAGTGGCAACGTTACTGCCGAATGTTACATCCCCGGCAAAAGAGCATTCCGTTTCTTCGGGCATCCGTTCACGTCATCCCAGGCATTAACTGCACTTACCGATGATATTGACATTACAGGTTCAGGAGGTTCTACAAACGGATTTACCACAACAGCTACGAATAACCCTTCTGCTTTCTGGTATGACGTAACGACAGCGACAGGTTCCGCCACTGCCGACCCCGGATGGACAGCTTTTACCAGTACAAACGGATCTGGTGCCAACGCCTGGGACCAATATGAAATGATAAGGGTACTGGTGCGTGGCGCAATGGGCGAAGGGCTTGCAGGCGGCACGTACACGCCAAGCAATACAAAATTCGATATGACAGGTACAGTTAACCAGGGTAGCCAGGTAGTAAACGTTACAAAAGGCAGCGGCTCTATTTACGCAGGTGTGGCCAACCCATTCCCTTGCGGCATACAAATGAATGCACTTACCCGGGGTGGCGGTATCGCTTCTTTCTACTATGTATGGGATGCGACTTCAGGTGCGGCAGGTGCGTATACAGTCAAACTATATTCCGGCTCATATATATTACCTCCATTTGCAGGCTATGTTACAGCTATTGCCTCTACTTCAACTATCACTTTCCCTGAATCCTGCAAATCCGCAGGAGGTGCGTCTATCTTCAAAGGTACTGCTGCACAATCTCAGGTGCAACTCATCATCAGCGACAGCACAACCAAATGGGATGAATTGTTGATAAGCTTTGATGATAATGCAAGCAGTGACTACGAGTTACTGGTAGATGCTGTTAAGTTCTACAACCCGGGGCTTGACTTTTTTACGCTGTCTTCTGACAGTCAGCGCCAGGCACTTGATGTAAGGCCATATGCCGACAGCAGCTCTATAAAATTGGGGCTTACTGCCTACAACAGGTATAACAAGTACGTGATCCGCAGCGGCGATTTTGATATTCCTGCCGGTACTAAACTCTACCTGCACGATAAATACCTGAATAAGAAAGAAGAAATTAAAGCAGGTTTTGAATATTGGTTTGATGTAACTACCGATACATTAACGCAGGGTAACGAACGTTTCGAGATCAACATGGTAGGTAAACCAACTTCCATCGCTGCCGAAAAGATTATTACCAATGCAAAAATGCAGCTGGTGCCTAACCCCGCTCAAAATGATGTAAAAGTATCTTTTGCAAATATAGAAGGTACTTCATACCTGAGAGTAGTAAGTATAACAGGACAGATAGTATATGCAGAAACAATACAGCAGTCTAATGGTAGCGTTATCATTCCGCTGAACAATGTACCTGCAGGTGTTTATGTGGTAATGATACAAGGAGAAAAAGAAAGGTTAACTGAAAAACTGATCAAAGAATAAATCAACTATAACCAGTCATTTTCTTTAGAATTATTGAAGATGATTTAAAATATACACGATGAATAAACTGAAAAAAACCATAGTATTTATAGCGCTGCTTTTAACAATAAGTATAACATTGCCAACCGCTTTTGCACAAGGCCCTGGGTTTGATGAAGACGTTGAAGACGTTCCGGCACCTTTTGATGGCGGTGTAACCCTGGTAGCTGTGGCCGCCGCCGGTTATGGTATAAAGAAAATACGTGACAGCAGAAAAAAATAATGCTGTCCGACACGCGAAACAAAAAGCAGGAGTATTACTCCTGCTTTTTTAGTTATAACGATAATCTTTTAGAATAGTGTGTTAAATACAGGTACCTTGAAGCAGACAGTCCTTGTTTTGCCTAACTTTGTTATGACACTGCCACGCTCACTTTCTATTTGTTCAATTACAAAAACATAAACCTATGGCAGACAGAATAGACCAGGTGATAAAAAAGCTGGAACAGCTTGAAGACGAGATAATTGCACTCAGACGTACCCTGCATGGTACTATCGAAACGCAGACAGAAGCATTGAATGAACTGAAAGAAACAGTTAATAACAAGCTGAAAATAATGGAGAACGAAATGATAGGCACAATAAAGCGTGCAGGCTGATCAGCATACGTTTGTATAATGTTGTACTTACTCCAGCACACCTTCTTTCACCTCCCGCCACAAAGCGCGGTAGCAGGTATTGGCATAGCTGGATGGCGCAAAAATCTCTAATGGAGCCAATTCTGTACCCATTTTTTCTACTTTGCTCAGGTTAGGTATGTAATGTTCAAAGAAACGCTGGTCTTTATACAACTCGGACATAACATCTTTGTGCATATTCTTGCGCATATCTGCCATTGTAAAAAAGCAGGCTAGTTTTTCTATTCCTATATTACCCGCTTCCAGGTATTCTTTCACCATATTGTAGGTACGTACCGACAAGGTGGTCGGTATCACAGGCATGAATATCATATCCGAAACCTGGAAGATATTATCTACCAGTAATGAGAACGCCGGCGGACTGTCAATAAACACAAAATCATATTCCGATGATACCTGTTTCAATAAAGCCTTCAGTTGCTTTTTCGATTTTTTCAGGTCGTCCAGTACAATATCCAGTTTACGTGATGCTGTGTCTGCGGGAATAATATCCAGATTGTGATAGTCAGTAGACAAGATCGCGTCCTCGAGGTTAATATTGTGCTCAATGATCTTTTTGGCTACACCTTTTTGTTTAGGCTTCGATTTGTAGTAGAAACTGGCAGCGCCCTGCGGGTCCAGGTCCCAGATGAGGGTATTATAACCATCACGGGCAGCCATATAGGCAAAGTTCACACACGAGGATGTCTTTCCTACTCCACCCTTCAGGTTGTATAACGAGATAACAAACATACTGCAGGTTTTATTCGGCTGATCTCAGCCACGAACTATTAAAGCTAACATTTAAGCAGCAGTATTACAATCATTCTTTGTTAACTTTCCGTGGTTCAACGGCCGGTGATTCTCCTATATTGAACAGCCTGTAGGCAAGATTGATACCGGCATTGGCCGCAGCAGCTTCGTTGTTGTCATAACCGAAAGTACTTTCCGGTACTATATATTTGCCTTTGCTGTCCAGTACGTAATACTTCACCTGGCCCTTTTTACCATTGTTGGTAATCGTAACAAACGCACGCGGAGTTTCTTTTCCTGTCGTCCAGTTAATATTGCAGTCCCTCAGCCGCCTGATCACCGTGCCGTCATTACCATTCACATGCAATTCCATATTCATCTTCAGCCCTGTATAAGGTATCAGCTGCGGATATTCCGCATACATCTTCATCATCCATTTAGCGTATGCTGCATCATCATCCTGTTCTTCGGCACATTCTGCCTGTGCCTGGTATACCCTGGCAAGGAATAACTTTTCGTATTCCACATCTATATCAGGGTCACGTAGTATCTCGTCCAGCATGATGCGCGCCTCCTTATAATTGTCCAGTTTCATATTCAGCCGGGCAATGAAATATTTAAAGTATTTGCGGATGTACCGGCGCTCATCGGTCTGCACTTCATGCTCGAAACGGGTAATGAAATATCGCGTGCTGAAATCCCGTATCAGGTACCACACCTCATCCCAGCTGATAGTGCTCTCGGTAGAGAAGAGTTTATAAACTACCCTGTCCCGTTCGGGGTTTTGGGCAAACTGGTTGATGATCAGGAATTGCTGTGTGTATTTATCAGCTGTTGCTTTAGCTATCTTTGCCAATGCTTTGGGGTTATACCACCAGTTACTGTTCTCAAACTTGTTTTGTTCTATCTCTGCGTTAATGTTCAGTAGTTTGATCATCTGCGTACTGAAATCATAATGCTGCTGGCTGAGCGTAGTGCCTATATGCAGTTCCTTAAACTCCGCTGCCTTCTTGATATATCGTTCCGACTCTGATACTTTGCCATTGTAAAATTCTGCCCTGGCCAATGCGATATTATACCAGCCGAAACCCGGGGTGGAGCCGTTGGCCTTTATCATATCCTTCATCAGCTCTATACCTTTCTCCGGCTGTGCTTTGTATATATCCAGTGTTGTGGTATAATACGCCCACTCTTTCAGTCGTTTATCGCCTGCGTCTTGTTCTACTGCAGCATCATATTCCTTTTCTGCTTCCCTGAAATCACCACATATGGTCCGGAAAGTAGCATAGTTGTTATGCGGGAATATCGGGCTGTTCTTCATCAGGTTGTAATAGTAGGCAGCAGAATCTATCTTCAATGCATAGCTGTACAGTATAGATTTATAGTGATACACCGACATTCTTTCTCCCTGTTCATAACCCGGCCTGAATATCTCTGAGTTCAGCCTTTTGTTGATAGCTATCCGGCGCAACTGCGAATCAAGGTAGCGGTTGGCCAGTTGCTCGTTAGCATCTATAGAATTTTTCAGGAAAGGGTATTTTTCACTAGTGTAATAGCGGTAACGATGCACGTTCCACGCCAGGTGGTTGTACACATCCATATTAAAATAGTCTTTCTGGAAATTCCATTTCAGCACTCGGCGCAACAGTGCGTTCGTTTTCATCGGCTCTTCCATATTGTTGTAACACATCATAAGGAAGTAGGCGATGGTTGTGTACTCGTAATGATAAAAATATACCGGGTAATACTTGATGATGTCTGATGTGCGGGTGCGCAGCTCAGGCTTAAAGTCTCGCTCTATCAGGTCCAACGCACGCTCCAGCGGAACAGAGGCGTGTTTAAAGCCCAGGTAGTCGGCTGCATGATCATACTTATACACGCCCTCATACATCCAGCCTACATAGTAAGTACTGTCTATTCTTTTAAACTCTCGCGAGCGGGGCAAAGCATCTTCGCTGAACATACTCGTGCCCGTGCGTTTTGCGTTTATCTCGTAACGTTTGGCGGCATTAGGTCCACGTAGTTCTGGCTGTAACTGTGCGGCAACAGGCAATGCACCCGCCAGAAGCAGGCACAAACACGCTATATGTATCCATGTTTTTTTGTTGTTTAAAAAATCCATGTCACCGTTCTGCGTTGGTAGTTATCATCAGGCGTACAGCCTGAGTTTAGCCAGCCTTTCGGCCTCCTTGTGAATGATACTGTTCAGGGCTGAGAGCTTCCCGTCTTTGTTGCGGTACACCAGCCTGTGTTCCAGCACCTCGTAAGCAAGGTCTTTCACATCGTCTTCTATCACAAATGTTCTGCCACGCAGCAATGCATACGCGCGCAGGCATTTTAAAAAAGCGATACCGCTACGGGTAGAAGCCCCTAGGGTAATATCAGGATGTGCACGTGTGCCGCGCACTATATGGCTCACCGATTTTATGATCTCATCATGGATGAACACTTTTTCTACCTCCTGCTGTAGCTCCAGTATATCGTGCATGGTCAGCACACGCTCCAGCGACACCAGGTTACGGGCAATGTCTAAGTATTCTTTATAGATATTGATCTCGTTCTCCTCGTCAACATAGCCGAAATATATCTTCATAAAGAACCTGTCCAGCTGTGCTGCGGGTAGTGGATAGGTGCCTTCCATCTCAATCGGGTTTTGGGTGGCGATGGTGAAGAACATCTTTTCCAGCTTTACCGTCGAGTCTCCTGTAGTCACCTGATGCTCGGCCATAGCCTCCAGTAGCGCACTCTGCACTTTAGGTGATGCACGGTTGATCTCATCCGCCAGCAGTATATTACAGAAAATTGGTCCTTTCTTAAATACGAACTCCTTGCTGTTATCGTCAAAGATATAGGTACCTATCAGGTCCATTGGCAGCAGGTCTGGCGTAAACTGTATACGTTTGAACAGCACCTGGCCACTGTCGCCCTCGCCACTGATACACTGTGCCAGCGTGCGCGCCAGTACTGTTTTACCGGTACCTGGATTATCTTCCATCAATATATGGCCGCCCGCCAGGAGAGCGGTAACCACCAGCTCCACCTGGCGCCTTTTGCCCCTGATCACCCTTTCCACCTGGTTCACCAATCCCGTTATCTTCTCCGTAGGTGTAGTTACGGACACTTCCTCGATCTGTTCTATATTTTCTTCAATAGGTTCCATATCCATATATATACAAAACTACTTTCTACAAGTTTACTGATTTATAGGCTGGTATTGGGTAACGGGATTATAATTTTTTGTGAAAACAGGGTTTGTAGATGGTTCCTGTCAAAATTGCTGTTTATGTTACCAGCATAAGTAAACCCCAGAACAACGATACCAGCGAAGCCACAAATACGAAAACACCCGCCTGCTGGGCACGGGTGCTGTATTTGTAATAACGTGTCCCGTCACGGCCCGTTCTTTTGCTGAAGGCAAACCTGGCACCCCATATCGCTCCCACAATACCGGCACCAACGGCCCCGTATTTGCCGGTAAAAAACGGAATGACAAATACCACCAGTATATACCACGGACTTTGATCATCTGCCTGCGAGAGTGTGGTGTGTTCCTGTTCGAGTATCTCCTGACGGGTGATTTCCCACGCCGATGTGTCCAGGTTGCGGTGGCGCACCTCTTGTTCCGCCTGCTGCCAGAAACTTTGCTGGTAGTCCTCGCGGTTGATGTAAATATCCCGCAGCTCAGCATCTGTCTTGGTTCTTAATTGTTCCCGGAAATCAATATCCATCAATCAGGGTTGTGTACATAAATATACGTATTTCTATACCTGTCATAACCACCGGTCAATATCCTGAATTACGGAGGTTAATATTTTTGCTATTTACATCAATTTAACGTATATTTGAATATTATCGATTACGATAAATACATGGAGTTCTTTGAAATTATGTACAGCCCACTGTTGCAGTTATACATGTAATATTATTTACTGCTACAAGGCTCGTATTTAGGCAGATCGTTACAGAATAATGTAAATCAATCGTTTATACCGAATGAGTGTTGATGAAAAACAACAAGATCACTTAACATTACTTAACAAAATGCAACAAAACAGCATTTCTTAATGTATAATGATTGGGTATGTAGCAAAGCTCAGCAGAAAAATAATCCGCTACTACTTCTTACCGTATTTGGATAGCACTTCTTTAAAGGCAAGGGTAAACACACCTGCTACTATGATGAGTTCAACAGCATAACAGCCCATCACCATAGCCGAACCCGGCTCGCTGGCCCCTGAAAGCACTTCTACCACGCTGATGATAAGCCCGGCCATGGCAATTGCTTTCACCATGCGCAGTATCCATACCGTGGTAGTATGTTCCGGCTCCTGCCCTTTAGCGGGTGCTTCGCGATATTTTATCAGGTAGTATTTTTGTATAGACAGTGCGGCGTAAATGATGATCCCTATCAGCGGGAACAACCACAGGGCAGATTTGTTATTGTAGCTGTCCAGTCCGCCTGCGTCTTTCTGGCTCAGTATCAGCACTTTTTCGGGTACTATCATGTATACTATGGGCGTTATCACCAACAGTACGGCTAACAATACCAACGATAAACGTTCAAAAAGCTGTTCGTTCTTCTTCAGGCCGGATATATATGCAAACATGTGCTACTTACTTTCCAATCTTACAATAGGCACTATCATTTCTTCAAGCGATATGCCACCATGCTGGAAAGTGTTCTTATAATAATTCACGTAATGGTTGTAGTTATTCGGATAACATAAGAACACGTCTCCTTTGGCAAAGATAAACGTTGAACTGATATTTGGCTTAGGTAATCCTGCCTCTGTCGGGTCGCGGAAGGCCAGCACATCCTTCGCCTCGTATTGCAGGTTGCGGCCATGTTTGTAGCGCAGGTTGGTGGTAGTATGCCTGTCTCCTATGCACTTGCTCGGGGTTTTCACCTTCATCGTACCGTGGTCGGTAGTAATGATAAGTTGTACGCCTTTATCTGCCACCTTTTTCAGGGCGCGGTACAGGGGCGAGTGTTCAAACCAGCTCACCGTCAGCGAACGGTAAGATGTTTCGTCGCCTGCCAGCTCTTTCAGCACTTCCATTTCTGTGCGTGCGTGGCTCAGCATATCTACAAAGTTATACACCACTACGGTCAGGTCATTATTCAGGTAGTTGTGCACGTCGTCCTCAAAATGCTTACCATTCTCGTTGTTGGTTATTTTCAGATACTGCGTTTTCAGGTCGCCCAGCCCCAGTTGTTTCATCTGGTGCATCAGGAATACCTCTTCGTACAGGTTCTTGCCACCTTCATCGTCGTCATTCTTCCACTCGTTGGGAAATTTCTTTTCGATATCAGCGGGCAACATACCTGCAAAGAGTGCGTTGCGAGCGTATTGTGTAGCCGTAGGTAGTATACTGTAAAAACTGTCTTCCTCCACAACGCGGAACGTATTGCTGATAATAGGCTCCAGCACCTTCCACTGGTCAAAACGCAGGTTGTCTATCACCACCAGGAATGTAGGTTTGTCCTTACTTAGATAGGGCTTCACCTTCTCTTTAAATACCTGGTGAGACATCAGTGGACCGTCACCATTCTTTATCCATTTAGCATAGTTCTTATGTACAAATTTGAAGAACTCTGTATTGGCTTCCGTCTTCTGGCTGGTGAGTACCTCCATCATTTCAGAGCTGTCGCTGCGGCTCATTTCCAGCTCCCAATATATCAGCTTCTTGTATAACTCTCTCCATTCGTTGTGGTCGGGGTCTGAGCTCAGCGCCATGAATAGGTTGCGGAAATCCTGCTGGTATGCGGTGGTCGTCCTTTCAGAGACCAATCGTTTCCCATCCATGATCTTTTTCAGCGACAACAGCACCTGGTTGGGGTTCACCGGCTTTATCAGGTAGTCACTTATTTGCGAACCTATCGCCTCTTCCATGATGTACTCTGCCTCATTCTTGGTCACCATAACCACGGGCAGCGATGGACGTATCTCTTTGATCTTGGCCAGAGTTTCCAGCCCGGTCATGCCTGGCATACTCTCGTCCAGCAGTACTACGTCTACAGCTTTTTCTTTCAGCAGCTCAAGGGCGTCATAGCCATTGGTTACGGAGTTCACCTCGTACCCTTTGTTCTTTAAAAACAGTATCTGGGATTTTAAAGATTCTATCTCATCGTCCACCCATAATATATCTCCTTGAATAGTGCTCATGTGCTCGTTTTTCTGAATGATGTGTGTGTTTCAGTTTTGTAACGGTTAAAAGTACGTTTCTAATATGTAGCAAAAAGGCTTTTAACGCAAGTTTTGCAAGTATTATTACTTTAGCGTACCGCCTGCAAAGGTATTAATGATAAAGCTATAATATAAATGAGTACGATAAACATACGCTCCGCAGTAGTCGAGGATTGCCCTCGACTGATGGAACTCGTACAGGAACTGGCCACCTACGAGCGCGAGCCGGATGCCGTAACCGTAAGTTTAGAACACTTTGAAGAAAGTGGCTTTGGCGCCACCCCCGTATGGTGGGCGATAGTTGCGGAATTGGACGGTATCATTGTTGGTTTCGCATTGTACTACATACGTTATTCTACCTGGAAAGGGCAGCGTATGTACCTGGAAGATCTGATAGTAACGGAAGAACATCGTGGTAAAGGTATTGGTAAACTGTTGCTGGACGAGCTTATCATCATAGCCCGCAATAAAGGTTTCAGCGGTATGATGTGGCAGGTGCTGGACTGGAATGAGCCGGTAATAAAATTCTATGAAAAGTACAACGCCTCTTTCGATGCAGGATGGTTGAATGTGAATGTCAGTTTTTAGTACATATAACCCTGCTTCAGGTAGCTGGGACAACGATAGGTCCTTAGCTGGAAAGACAGTTTGAAGGTAAACATCAGGTATTTGTCAGTAGATGCACTGTTACCTCTTTGTTTACCTGCTCTTCCCAGGGCCACATCTCCTACTTCTGTCGACCTGTCCTGCAAGCGGTAAGCGGCATTCTCCAGCCCGGGAGTGTTTTTGAAGCTGGAAGCACCTGCGTATGTTTTGCTCACATCGTCCAGGTAATCGGTCAGTGTCAGCCTGTCTGCTATCTCAAAACCGAAATTCACGCCGGGGCGTATCCAGTATTTAAATCCTGCTCCCACAGGAAACATAAAGCTGGTATTGCTGTAAGAGCGGTCTACATACCCGGAATACTGCCCTTCTGTACCCAGGTCACGCAGATTGTATCTTTTGCCATTCAGGTGCGTGTAGGGGTTGTAGTAAAAAATACCTGCGCCTCCTACCAGGTAGGGTGTCCAGCGGCTTTTTTCTTCACCCGTCATAAAACGGAAGAAGTTGAACTCGGTAAAGATGGCTGCCTCAAGTATGTCACTGGTAAAATTCAGGTTGCGGGCTTTGTTAAATGCAAATTTTGAGAACTGGTCGTTGTAACTTAACCGTGTATAATTCGCCCCGATGCGTACCGAGATATATGGGTTCATATGTATACGCGTAAAAGCTCCGATAGCCGGCGAAATTGTCTGGAAACCATAATTATCGTTCAGATCGCCGAAATATTGCGAACCACCCAGGGTTAAGCCATATTCTGTACTGGTATAGAACATCTGGGCGCGGATACCGGTAAACGGTAATAATGCAATCCCGAAAATGAATAATAGTTTACGCATAATACTACCCTGAATAACTACAAATGTAAGGTTTTATTGCAGGAAGCAAAACAGTCTAATTCCTGCTGTCAATACCCCAGTAAAGCTTCTCCCTGATCGTCTTCAGGAAATTATGCTCGTCCGGCCTTACCAGCGAAATGGTAAAATTCTCCTTTTTCACTGCCAACTGCACCTGGTTGCTAATGATCTGTGTGCGGGAATCGAGAGTACACAAAAACTGGTCAGCACGGCCCTCTACCTCGAAAGATATTACCGTATCGTCCGGCACCACAATGGACCGTGTATTTAGGTTGTGCGATGCAACCGGTGTTATCACAAAGCTGGAGGTTTGCGGAAATACCACAGGTCCGCCGCAGCTCAGCGAATAACCAGTGGACCCCGTAGGTGTAGCCACTATCAGGCCATCAGCCCAATAGGTATTCAGGAATTCACCGTTCAGGTAGGTATGTATCTTGATCATGGACGAGGAGTCTTTCCTGTTGATGGTAAATTCATTCAATGCATATGGCGTACCGTCAAACAAAGGCACGCTGGAATCAAGGTGTATCAGGGTGCGTTGTTCAACTGTATAAGAACCTCTTACAAGCGAGGATATAGCAGCTTCTATCTCTTCTTCAGAAATAGCTGCCAGGAAACCCAATCTGCCCAGGTTGATGCCTATAAGCGGAATATTGGAAGCTCCTACAAATGCCACTGTATCCAGCAGCGTACCATCACCCCCCAGGCTAAAGAGCATATCCGTATTCCTCGGCAGGTCTGTTGCACTGGTAAATAATCCCGGCGTTTCTTTCAGTTTCAGGTGTGGTTCAATACGTTCATAGAATTCCTTATGAAATACCATTTTCAGGTTATGACGCTCCAGTAGTTCTATCACATGCAGTATCCTGGGTATGTTCTCTTCTTCGAAAGTACGGTTGTATAAAGCTACCAGCATAAAAGAATGTATGTAAAATATGGCATTACAACTGTAAGTGCCGGTTATTCGCTGTTGTTGATGTGCAAAAATAGCCCTTTTTCACCCAAATGGTTCCATGCATATTCTATCCTGAACTTAAAATCATAGATAGAAACAATATCAATACCTGCACCCCAAGAGTACAAAGGCCGGTTGTTCAGGTAGCTGTTGCCACCAAACTTATTGCGTACATAACCCACATCGGTAAATATTTTCGGGTATACCCTTACCGGTATGGTGGCAATATACCTGATGGGTATTTTGCGTATCACATGATTAATGAGCTCGTATTTCAGGTTGGTACGCAACAAGCCGTAGTGCGAGCCGTCTATCACATAATATTCATACCCTCTCAGGTATTCACTGCCAACTCCCATGGCATATACATAGGTGTAAGGCTGCTTTTCGGGGAATGATAACCTGCCCCGGAAAATGTGCGAAGTGTACAGTTTATTATGCCATTTCCTGAAATAGGCGATCTCTGCCATATACTGGTTCTGAAAATCAAAACCTACCCAGCCCACACGCGCAATGGAATGCACTACCGCCTTAAGTCCTTTAGTTGGATAATTCCAGTTATCCACCATATTCAGATCATAACGGTAAAGAAACTCTATGAGTTGCTGGTGGGTACTCCCATTCAGAAAATAACCTGCATTTTCCGTTAACACTGTATCCTTTATGGCCTGGCTGCGGAAACGCAATTCTAACAAATGCCTGCTGGCATATGCAGGCCTGTAGGTATAATTGGCCGACGCTTCGAAAGCATTAGTAATATAAGAGCCCGGTGTTTTTACAAACACCCATTTATTGCTGTCTGTCTTAAAATACCACTCTTCGTTCCTGCTGGTGAACAGTTTTACACCAAAACCATGTTGCTGCGACTTATCTACGTATGGCCTGGAGTATTCTAGTCCGAATTTTTGGGTGTAACCCACCTGGGCAATGATACCGGCATTCTCCAGGTTGCCCCTGAAATTCCTGTTCTTGAGTGACAGGCCAATGTTCGCCCGGCGAATATCCTTATTATGCTCTACCCACCAAACATTAAAATTACGGTCGGCCAGTTTGAAGGTTACTTCCGGCATGGTATACCATTGTTCCTTCACAGCGATCCTGAGATCAATAATACCTGGAGATATGCTATCGGCATGTACCTGCACCTCTATAAATATCGACAAGTTGAAAATGCGTTTCCTGTTCAGTTCCAGAATCGAGGGCAGTTCATCTTTTATCACCGAATCTCCTTCCGAAACATTCATCTCGCGCAAGATGATACTGCGCCGGGTCTTCTTATTGCCCGTTATATGTATCGACCGCAGCAATACACGCTCCGCCTTTACGCTATTCAACTCTGCTGAAAGTTGCGCAAAATCAGCACTATCCTTACCCGTCACCTGCGCCCGGGCGGGTAATACGGTTACAAACAGGATGATATATAGCAACAGATGCTTTGGCATATTAAAGCATGCAAGATAATGAGCTAGCGCCACTACACAGAAAAAAATGAATTCTTTCCAACTTTATGCCATCTTTAAGTGTCTATTAAAGGTAACTTTCCTCACTAAACCGTACATTTTAAACATATGAATCTTAAAACAGCTTATCATATCTGCATGGCAGCTGGGCTCTTTACGTTGCTGTCCGTCACTTCATGTAAACACGACCCGCCACCTGCGGTCACAAAACCGGGCATTGACCCTGCCTCTACCCAATATCCAATAGAGGTGGCCAAAATAATGATCAATAAATGCGCTACAGCAGGCTGCCACAACGAAGCCAGTTACAAAGCGGCCGGCTCTTTAAGACTTGATGACTGGAAATACTTGTTTGAAGGTAGTTCAAATGGAGCCGTAGCTATTCCATACAGCCCCGAGAATAGTTCATTACTGTATTTTCTCAACCCGGCAGCTAATAAATATGATTTTATCAGTGTGGCTCCTACTATGCCTTATAATGAGGATCCGCTGAGCAAAGAGGAGTATGACATCATAAAAAACTGGATCATAAACGGCGCGCCTGACAAGAATGGCAGTATTCCTTTCGGTTCTAACCCCAACACAAGGCAGAAAGCGTATATGACGCAGCAAGGTTGCGATCTGCTGGGGGTCGTTGATGCTGAAAAGAAGGTCATCATGCGATACATAAAAGTTGGGGCAAATCCGAATAATATTGAGTCACCCCACTTTGTGATGGTTGATAATGCGGGTGCGTATGCATATATATGTGTGGTAAACGGCAGCGTAATACAGAAAATAGATACTAAAACCGACCAGGTGGTCGGCACCTGCGATTTGAGCAAAGCCTATAATGAAGGTAAAGGTATCAATGTGATACATGTATCTGATGACGGCACCCAACTGATAGCTTCACAACTAATTGGCGACGGCAGGATCATGCTCATAAATACTTCAACCATGACACTGGCAGCCACAATTGCCAGTGTAGATAATCCACATGGTATTGCTTCAAATCCTACATTTGACACATTTTATATTACCGGTCAATATGGCAATACTGTATATAAGGTAGTACAGAATGCAGGCGTTCAGAAAATATCCATGGATGGCAAACCGGCCGTCACTTTATCATCTGATGGTACGCCAGACCCGCATGAGATCATGATGACGCCTGATTACTCCAAATATTTCCTTACCTGCGAAAAGACCAATGAGGTGCGCGTGATGGACAGGCTGGGTGATAGCCTCCTTAAAGTAATACCTGTAGGCAAGAAACCACAGGAAATGGCCCTCTGTAAGTCAAGGTCTTACCTGTTTGTCTCTTGCATGGAAGATGTATCACAGGTGTCTTCCCTGTTCAAAGGCTCCGTATATGTTATTGACTACAACACGCTCAATATAGTTAAACGTATAGATGGCGAGTTCTACCAACCACATGGTATGGCAGTAGACGAGCAAAATGGCATACTTTATATAGCCAGTCGCAACTCTAACGCAAATGGCCCGGCACCTCACCATACTTCCGACTGTGGTGGTCGCAATGGCTACTACCAGGTGTATGACATCAATACACTTGCCCCTGCCAACGGAAGGCGTTATGAAGTGACTCCGGACCCTTATTCCATCAGTATGCGATTCAAGTAATTCAGATACTTATTATCAGTATTACACGAAGTGCCGCTATTAATGCGGCACTTCGTATTTTTGGCCTATGCTTACAGTTTCATTACACGGCATTAAGATATATGCCAAACGCGGTATGTATGCCCAAGAACAGAAAATAGAGAACCGATTTGAAATAGACGTTGATATTATGGTACCTGCGATTGATACCAATGAGATACCGTTTGTTGATTATAGCATCATACGCAAAGTAGTGGCCGAAATGTTTGAAAAGCCATATGATATCATTGAGCATTACATCCGTGATATTCATGCAGGATTGAAACAACAATTTCCCGGATCAGAAAAAATAAAAATTGGTATCAGGAAAATGAATCCGCCAATGCCCGGACAGGTAGGATACGCACAAATTGTGTTCGAAGGTTGATATCCTTAACTTTATCACTGCATTGAAGAAACTCGCCTACATATTTCCGTTTGTCATTGCATTGGCCATCACCGGCTGTAAGCATGAAGCCGCGGTAAGCCCGTCTGATACTGTGGTTGATAATTTCCCCGATGGCATAAAAGAAATAATGCTGGATAAATGCGCTACAGCAGGTTGCCATAATGCCGGCAGCTACAAAGGTGCCGGAGGATTGTTGCTGGATAGCTGGGATCATCTGTTTATGGGTGGCAGCAACGGTGCAGTAGCAGTGGCCTTCAATGCAGAGAACAGTTCAATGCTGTATTTCGTAAATACCTATGAAGAACTGGGCAATACTGCACTCCCTACTATGCCGTATAACAACACTCCTCTCAGCAGGGACGAATATATTTTACTGCGTGACTGGATAAACAACGGGGCACCTTCAAAGAATGACAGTATACCTTTTTCAGACCATCCCGATACAAAGCAAAAAATATATATGGTGCAGCAGGGCTGTGACCTGGTAGGCGTAATAGATGCTGAAGAACAGGTGGTGACACGTTATATACAAGTAGGTAAAACGTATGGGAAAGAGCAACCCAACAATATAGTTGTTGCTCCTGATGGCAGATATGCCTATGTGTCATTCTGGAATGCCAACCTGATTCAAAAAATAGATACCCGGATAGATAGTGTTGTCGCTGAGATACAAACGCCTAAGGGTTTTCAGAAAGCCATAGCCCTAAACGCAGATGGCACAAAGCTGATAGCCTGCAACTGGTATACACAGGATGTATTGCTGATAGATGCTGTAAACATGCAGTTGATACAAAACTTCGGGAAGGATATGCAGTTCATTGCCGGTTTCGAGCAAACTCTTGCCGGCGATGGTTTTTATGCCACTTCACAATTCGGTAATACTATCTACAGGATAAGCAACAGCGGAACATATTCGACTATCAGTATAAACGGGAATGCTCCTGTGCAAGCAACGGCTCCCGGCACGCCCGACCCTTATAGTATCGGCCTGTCGCCTAACAGGGACAAATATTTCATCACCTGTACCAATACACATGAGGTTCGTGTGATGAACGCTAATTCGGAACAAATAGTAAGCACGATACCCGTTGGTGAGAATCCACAGAATATCAGCTTTTCGGCTACAACTCCGTATATGTTTGTTACTTGTATGAATGATACCATCAGTAAGCTGGAGGTGGGCAGCGTATATGTTATTGACTACACAACCAATCAGGTAGTAAAAAAGATAACCGGAAAATTCTTTCAGCCCTACGGAATTGTAGTAGATGACAGAAAAGGTTTGTTATATGTATTCAGCCGCAACGAAGACAAGAACGGACCACCTCCACACCATAGCTCTCCCTACGACGGACGCAATGGTTTTTACCAGGTATATGACATCCATACTTTTGAGCCTTATACCAATAAGCGATTTGAAGTAACAGTTGACCCATACGGTGCCGCGGCACGGTTTAAATAGATTTTTATGGCTAAGCTTACACAAGAAGACCTGCTGAACATATTTGATGAACTGAAAAAGATCATCAGTCCATACCGGAAAGGTAATATGCACCCACGTATTGATATACAAGGAAAGTACGACCTGTGGGCAGAAAAAGAAGTGGAAGTAGAAGGCAGGAAAATGGATGCTGTCTATTTCTGCGGGCTTATTATACAGAGCAGCTATGTAGGTTTCTACTTTATGCCTGTATATGCACGGCCTGAAATGAAAGCCGAACTGGCACCCGAACTGGTAAAGTGCCTGAAGGGGAAATCATGCTTTCATATGAAAACTGCTGATAAAGAGATGATGAAACACGTAAAGGATGCCATGAAAAAAGGTTATGATATGTACAAGAAAATGGGCTGGTATTAACAGCAGGTTTCGTACGTATAAATAAATACAGCGTATTTTTACACTATGGCAACAAAGCTCTCGGTCAACATCAATAAGATAGCAACATTACGCAACAGTAGGGGTGGCAATACCCCAGATGTATTACAGGCCGCTATTGACTGCCAGTTATTTGGCGCCGATGGCATAACCGTGCACCCGCGTCCTGACGAACGCCATATACGCTACAACGACGTGAGGCAGATCATGCCGATCATCACTACCGAGTTCAATATAGAGGGCAACCCCAAAGAAGATATGTTTGTGCAACTTGTGCTGGAAACAAAACCACACCAGGTAACACTGGTGCCTGATGCCGCCGGGCAACTAACCTCAGATCACGGCTGGAACACTATAACTGAAGCTAAATACCTGTGCGACATTATTGATGTATTCAAAAAAGCCGGCATTCGTGTTTCAATTTTTGTAGACCCTATAGAAAATATGATAGCTGCTGCTGCCGACACCGGCACCGACCGTATAGAGCTCTATACCGAAGCTTATGCTGCAAATTTTCATAGGAATAAAGAACAGGCAATTGCTGATTATGTAAAAGCAGCAGTTGTAGCTAACGAAAAGAACCTGGGCATCAATGCAGGCCATGATCTGGACAGGAAAAATCTTGGCTATTTCGCAGCATCCATTCCTAACCTTCTCGAAGTATCTATTGGCCATGCACTAATAGCAGATGCTTTATATTATGGCCTTGAAAATACCATACAGCTTTACAAGCGCTGCCTCTAACTTCTGTTAACAAGGAAATAACATCTGGTTAACAAAAAATGTACATCTTCAGGATGTTATAAATACTTGATTTAGTTCATTTTATAGTTTAACTAATATTTTTCTGTGAATAAGTGGAAATATAATTATTCACATTCGCTTTTTAATTACTCACACTAAATCAACATTTTATAACTTTATTAACAGTTTGAGGAAGAAGTAACCGTACCCGCTATACACCTGACACATATAGAGAAGTTTAACGTACCTGATTTATGACCAAAGGATTATATGCATTAGCAATACTATGCACTATTGTTGCTATGCCATTTATTACTAGCGCGCAGGCACCGGCAGCCAATTTTTCAGCCAACAACACATCCGGTTGCTCGCCGGTAGTGGTTCAATTTACCGACCTGAGCACGAACACTCCTACCAGCTGGTATTGGGACCTGGGCAATGGAGGTACATCTACAATCCAGAACCCGGCAGCTTCTTATATTACACCCGGCACTTACAGGGTGATCCTTACGGCTACCAACAGTAGCGGAAGCAGCAGCGATACAGATTATATTACGGTGTATACCTCACCAACAGTTGCTTTTAGTGCCGACACAACTACAACCTGCGGAACAAAAACAGTAACCTTTACTAACTCAACTATTCCCGGTGCAGGTGGTGCCGTCTCTTACTTGTGGGATTTTGGTGATGGTGACTCTTCAACTGTGGCTAGTCCAACGCACACCTACTCCTACTCTGGTAACTTTACGGTATCACTGGTGGTGGTGAACAGCAGTGGCTGTACAAACAGTCTCACAAAGAACTCATATATAAATATCCTGTCCAAACCTGCAACAGCATTCAGTGCAAATAATACTTCAAGTTGTAACGCTCCGTTCCCAGTGACATTTACCAACACCACTACAAACGGAAGCACCTACGAGTGGGATTTCGGAGACGGTAATACATCTACATCATCAAATCCAAGTCATACCTATACCAGTTCAGGCACCTATAGTGTACGCTTGATATCAACCGGCCCTAACGGGTGTAAGGATACGCTTACGAGGAGCTCATATATTGTTATCGGCCAGGTTTCAGCGAACTTTACAATAGGCACACCCAACTGTATAGGAAGACCCATATCCTTTACCAACACTACAACACCGGGACTTGGCACCAGCAGGCAGTGGGCCTTTGGTAATGGTGCAACCAGTACATCAGCCAATCCTACATATACTTATAATACAGCAGGCACATATACCGTAACGCTGATAGAGATGTATGCCAATAGTTGTAATGATACCATTTCTAAAACAGTTACCGTATCCTCCAAGCCAACGGCTGCTTTTGTTACACCGGATACCGTAGGCTGTTCTGTACCTTTCATTGCGCACTTTACAAATAATTCTAGCGGAGCCACAAGTTATACATGGCAATTTGGTGCAGGTACCTCCGGCGCTACCAATCCTAATTTCCAGTATAATGCATTAGGTATCTACACGGTCACACTAATAACCGGTAACACTGCGGGCTGCGGTGACACATTGACAAAGACCAACTATATAAAACTACAGGCTCCTGTAGGCTCATTAACGGTATCAGACACAGGCGCATGCGCCAACCAACCCATACAGTTTACGGGATCTGTTGCTTCTCCTCTCTACGCTTCAAACTATCGTTGGGATTTTGGAGATGGTAGTGGTATTGTCAGCTGCTCATCATGTAATATACAATCGCACTCATATACCGGAACAGGTACTTATAATGTGCAGTTGGTTGTATCAACTGCCTCTGGTTGTAATGATACATTAACGCGCACTATTAATATCCGTACAAAACCAACTGCCAACTTCACAGGTACTCCCCTTGTAATTTGTCCTGATGCTACAGTAAGTTTCACCAACAGCTCCTCCGGAGCTACGTCATATAATTGGAACTACGGAGACGGATTTACGGATACTACAACAAGCCCAGGCCATACGTTCAACTCACATGGCATATATAATATTCGCCTCATAGCCAATAACAGCGGATGCAAAGACACCCTGTTAAGAAGTAATTATGTAACCGTTAATTTACCGCTTGCCAATTTCTCTGCCAGCAATACTTGTAATGCCCGACTTACCTATAACTTTTATGATAGTTCAATTGGGGCAAATTCGTATGTCTGGGAATTTGGAGACGGCAACACCTCTACAACGTCAGGCAACGTATCGCATACATACGCTACACCCGGTACGTACAATGCTGTATTAAGAGTAACCAATACATCCAGCGGATGTGTCGACACGATGGCTCTGATTATAGTTGCTGATACATTGACACTACCTACATTCGTTGTTTCCGACAGTATTCTGTGCCGTTATGAAGTATTTAGGATCACTCGCACCGCAACTACAGGACTGACTTATGACTGGTATTTCGGCACACAACATAAACACGCGCAGAACCTTCAGCCACAATTCGAGGGCAGTACTCCCGGCGTGTTCGATGTAAAGATGGTAGTTACCGATAGCCTGGGGTGCGTAGATAGCCTGGTTAAGTCAAATCTCATTAAGGTAGGGGGAGCAAGTGTCAATTTCACTGCAAGTACGCTAAACCCGTGTAAAGAAACACCCCTGACATTTAATGACCTGAGTATTACCGGGGCATTCCCTATTACCAACAGGCACTGGGACTTTGATGATGGGTTAGACCTTGATACTACAGCTACCACTATTACACATAGCTTCAATAATACAGGGCCATATGATATTAAACTCGTGATAACCGATTCGTTGGGCTGTAAAGATTCCCTGACCAAAACCAGCTACGTATACGTAAACAAGCCTATTGCGCAGTTCTACAGTGCCGATACAAATATCTGTGCCGGTGACACCGTACAGTTTCAGAATAATTCAGGTGGTAATAGCTTTACCTCTTTCTGGAAATTTGGCGATGGTGGTACGAGTACTAATATTACACCTGCTCACGTATACTCTGCTTTAGGCAATTATACCGTCCAGTTGATACTCACCGATACTTTCGGGTGTAAAGACTCTGCAACAAAAGTTGCATATATCAAGGTGCAGAAGCCTACAGCAGCCTTTACAATGAGTGATAGTATAAGTGCGTGTCCTCCCCTTACCGTTTATCTGACCAATACTACCTCCGGAGGTTCTACCTATCAATGGACATTTGGTAACAATAATCAATCTACCAATACCAATGCATCAACAACATATACCTACCCGGGTGTATACCCTATTAAACTCATTGCAACAAACAGTGCGGGGTGTAAAGACTCTACCAGTAAGTCAGTAACGGTGAATGGCCCGACCGGTTCATATAACTACACGCCGACAACTGGCTGTAATCCACTCCAGGTTACGTTTACTGCTACGTCCAGCAACACCACCTCATATATATGGGATATGAACAATGGCTTTACCCAAACCACAGGTACAGGTAATTTTTCATACACATTTACGCAGCGAGGTAAATATGTGCCGAAGCTTATATTAAGTGATGGTGCATCCTGCCAGGTACCTTTGCAAAATACCGATACCATAAGGGTAGATGAAATGGAAGCCGACTTCAGTTTCACTTCTGCGGGAACCTTATGTAATGCCGACACCGTGTTCTTTGACGACACAGTCAGCTACACTCTATCGGCCATTTCATCGCGGTCATGGAATTTCGGTGATGGAGGTACCAGTACGGCCGAAGATCCAAGTCACTATTACAGCACTCCGGGCACCTACCAGGTGAGACTGATCATATCTAATAGCAACGGGTGTTCTGACACCGTGACAAAAACAGTAACCGTACATGGCCTGCCGGCAGTAGCTATTGTATCATCGGGCGACTCTATTTGTCCCGGACAACCAACAGGCTCTCAACTTACAGCATCAGGTGCATCTACTTACTTATGGACACCTGCTACCGGATTATCCTGTACTACCTGTCCTAACCCGATGGCCAATCCTCAGGCAACAACCCAATATATAGTAACAGGTACAGACACTAACGGGTGTATGAACAATGACACCCTTACCATAGTTGTGAATCCTAAACCTGTGATCAGTATCAGCAACGACACTACCATATGTGAAGGTGCTTATGCCCCGCTTTCAGTAAGTGGTGCTGATAATTATTCCTGGTCACCCGGCACCGGTTTGTCATGTACCATTTGTGCGACGCCGGCTGCATCGCCGACTGTTACTACCGGATATACTGTCATCGGCACAAACACATATGGCTGCGCCGATACGGCAGGTGTCACAGTTACCATCATTCCTAAACCTACCGTTGATGCAGGCTCTGATAAGACTGTATGTATGGGCGATACTGCTTTGCTGGTAGCTACAGGTGCTGTTTCATATACCTGGACACCCACTACTGCACTGTCCTGTGCGTCATGTGATACAACTAGAGCGGCACCGGCTGTAACTACTGTTTACGCTGCAATAGGTACTGCGGCAAATGGTTGTAAAGATACTGCTACAGTTACCGTCAATGTAAACCCGCTGCCGAATGTGAGTGCAGGGGCTGATACTGCAATATGTATTGGCGCGAGTGCCATACTACATGCTACCGGCGCTACCTCATACACGTGGACTCCATCAACAGGATTATCTTGCACAGGCTGTGCGAGCCCTACAGCTACGCCAACCGCTACAACAACTTACATTGTTACAGGTACAGACGGAAACAGCTGCGAAGCATCAGATACCGTAGTTGTTACAGTTAACCCCTTGCCGAATGTCAACGCAGGCAATGATGACACCATTTGTATCGGATTTGGTGTGACACTTACCGCTACGGGTGCCACAACATATACATGGTCGCCTACCACTGGATTGAGTTGTTCTGTTTGTGCTGCACCAACAGCCAGCCCTGCTACCACAACTTCTTATGTTGTGACAGGTACGGATGCAAATACCTGTGTGAACACAGATACCGTTGTAGTGAATGTAAATCCGCAACCGGCTGTTAATGGCGGTAGTAATGGTAACATATGTCCTGCTGACTCTGCCCAGCTACAAGCATCCGGTGCTACTACTTACGCATGGTCACCGGCAACAGGTCTGTCATGCACTATATGCAGCAATCCCAAGGCATCGCCTGTAAGTACCACAACATATACCGTAATAGGGACAGATGCTAACGGATGTAAAGACACCGCTACCGTAGATGTGATCGTAAATGCACCACCGGTTGTCACTGTCAGCACCGATACTGCTATATGTATCGGCGACAGTGCAAGCCTGCAGGCTGGTGGAGCAGCAGTATACACATGGTCGCCAAATACCGGTTTGTCATGTACAGGTTGTGCTACTCCTAAGGCTTCTCCAGCTACTACAACTACTTACACCGCAATAGGTGCCAACGGAAATAGTTGCAAAGACACTGCAACAGTTACGGTAACGGTAAACCCGTTACCCAATGTAAGTGCCGGAAATGACCAGACCATTTGCATAGGTTTTGGAGCTACGCTTCAGGCAACCGGAGCTGTTTCCTATACTTGGACACCAACCGGCGGGTTGTCTTGTATCAATTGCCCCGGCCCGATAGCAACACCAACCGTTACAACAACTTATATCGTTACGGGTACCGATGCCAATACCTGTAAGAATAAGGACACGGTCGTAGTGAATGTCAACCCGCAACCAACTGTGAGTGCCGGCAGTAATACTAACATTTGCCCGGCAGATTCTACACAATTGCAGGCGACAGGTGCTGTAACATACTTGTGGTCGCCGGCAACAGGGTTGTCTTGTACAAGTTGTGCCAACCCCAAAGCGTCACCTAACAGTACTACAACATATACTGTAATTGGCACAGACACTAATGGCTGCAAGGATACCGCAACGGTTACCATAACAGTTAATACACCACCTACGGTAAGTGCAGGCAACAATGTATCAATTTGTATCGGCAACAGTACAACACTGCAGGCAACAGGCGCTACCTCGTATGTATGGTCTCCGGCTACAGGGCTGTCATGTACTAACTGTGCTAATCCTAGCGCCAACCCCACCACAACTACGACTTATACTGTCATAGGCACAGATGCCAATGGCTGTAAAGACACTGCAACAGTTACGGTAACGGTCAACCCGCTGCCGAATGTAAGTGCAGGTAACGATCAGACAATTTGTGTTGGATTTGGTGTTACACTCACAGCAACCGGCGCAACCTCCTACACATGGACACCTACCACAGGGTTAAGTTGCGTGAATTGTGCCGGTCCGACAGCTTCGCCTACAGTAACTACTACTTACATTGTTACCGGAACAGATGGTAACGGATGTGTTAATAAGGATACTGTAATTGTGAACGTTAACCCGCAACCAACTGTTAGCGGCGGTGGAAATAAAACCATTTGTTTTGCTGACTCAGTACAATTGCAGGGTAGCGGTGCTACGTCTTACCTGTGGTCTCCGGTTACGGGCCTGTCGTGCACAAGCTGTGCCAATCCAAAGGCATCACCAGCAACTACTACTACTTACACGGTTGTGGGTACTGACGCCAACGGTTGTAAAGACACTGCAACAGCTACTGTGAACGTAAACGCGTTACCCAACATTGACGCTGGAAGCAATCAGGTAATATGCTTCGGCAGCAATGTTCAGTTAACGGCTACCGGCGGTGTGTCATATGTATGGACACCATCTACAGGCTTGTCATGTACCAATTGTGCGGCACCCTTCGCCAGTCCAACTGCAACTACTTTGTATAAAGTAACAGGAACAGATGCCAATGGTTGTAAAAACACAGACTCGGTTACTGTAACGGTTAACCCACTGCCTAATGTGAGTGCAGGAAGTAACCAGAGCATATGTCTGAAAGACTCTGCACAACTGGCAGCTACAGGCGCTGTTTCATATACATGGTCGCCAACAACGGGGTTGAGTTGTACTAATTGTGCCAACCCTAAAGCGAGTCCGCCATCAACAACGGTATATACGGTCACCGGTACCGATGCAAACGGTTGTATCAATATGTCAACGATCACAGTAACTATACTGCCATTGCCACCTGTAAATGCAGGCTCAGATAAAACAATATGTATTGGCGACTCTGTACAACTACAGGTTACAGGTGCTGTTTCATATACGTGGACACCACTGGCCGGACTGTCGTGTACCAACTGTGCCAACCCTAAAGCTTCCCCGGCCATTACTACAAGATACGTGGTAACGGGTACCGGGGCTAACTCCTGCGTAGCCAACGATACTGTTTTTGTAAATGTAAATACGTTACCTGTTGTATCTACGGGCAATGACACCGCTATCTGTCGTGGCGACACTTTAAGAATAGTGGCAACAGGTGCAGCTACATACGTGTGGACACCTGTAAAATGGCTGTCGTGCAGCACTTGTGCCAATCCGCTGGCTATGCCTGACAGTACAGTTACTTACCTGGTAACGGGTACAGACGTGAATGGCTGTATCGACACTGCCGATATAAATATTACCGTTAAACCGGTACCGGTCATAAAAGTCACCTCGGCCAGGAGCTTTGTCTGCGATGGAGATACTACACAACTACAGGCTACAGGTGGTAACACATATGCCTGGGTAGCTACAAATGCTTTGTCTTGCAACAACTGCCCGAATCCTGTTGCCAGTCCTAAGATCAACACTACTTTTGTGGTCAGAGGTTTTGTAAATGGTTGCAGCGACACAGCTTCCGTATTCATCAATGTACGCCCAAGGCCATATGTAAAAGCAGGGCCGGATATCGCTTTCTGTCAGGGGAGATCGGATACGCTGAAGGTTAATGGCACACTTACCTATGTATGGTCACCGTCCGCGGGATTAAGCTGTACCAACTGCCAATACCCGTTGGCAAGTCCGCAGGTTACAACAAGCTATGTTGTAACAGGTACTGACACCAATGGATGTTCTAATACAGATACAACGCTTGTAACTGTATATTCACTGCCACCTGTAAATGCAGGCCCTGATGTAACTATATGCGCAGGTGCTTCAACAAAACTATTGGCAAAAGGTGCTACATCATATACCTGGTCACCTGCCCAGGGTCTTAGCTGTACTAATTGTCCTGATCCTCTCGCAACGGTTGACAATACAACCACTTACACCGTTTCAGGTAAAGATGGTAACGGGTGTAGCAACACCGATGATGTAATTGTTTCAGCCATACTCAGGCAGGACGTTACATACGGAGATAATGATTCCATCTGTATCGGGCAGCAGGTTGAACTTACAGCTTCCGGTGGTACTGATTATACATGGGCACCGGCAGATGATTTAAGTAATTCTAAAGGTGCGAGCGTTACAGCTTCTCCTTCTGCCAGTACTGTATACCGCGTTATTATCAAACAAGGCGATTGCTTTACAGATACGGGGTTCATCACTATCGGTGTATTCAATCCTCCTACCGTCAATGCCGGACCGGATCAGACCGTTTCCGGCGGAACGGAAGTGCATGTATCTGCACTGGGCAAAGGCATTGCCGCGTACGAATGGTCACCGGCAGATGATATTGACTGTTATACTTGTGCCAATGCTATCATCAGGCCGAAACGTACTACTACCTACACAGTAAAAGCGATATCAGAATATGGCTGTGAAGCAACGGATGACATCACGATACATGTCACATGCGGTGGAGAACAGATATTCGTTGCCAATACCTTCACGCCGAATAACGACGGGGTAAATGACATGTTCTTCCCACAAGGCAGGGGACTGGCACAGGTAGAGCGTTTCAGCATTTACAGCCGTTGGGGTGAGTTGATATTTGACAGGAAGAATATGCCGGTGAATGACCCGGCAGCTGGATGGAATGGCACCTTCAAAAGCGAACCTCTGAAACCGGATGTATTTGTCTATATCATCCGTGCTATATGTGAGAACGGTGAGCCGATTGAAATAAAAGGAGATATTTCATTGGTACGTTAATAACAACATTTAAAACATTTGTATGAAAAAATATTTAGCGTTATTGTTGCTGTTGCCTGCCGTCAACTCTGTTGCTCAGGACATACATTTTTCGCAGTTCTACGAAAATGCTATTATGCGCAACCCGGCACTTACCGGTATCTTCAGCGGAGACTATAAAGTAGGTGCCAACTACCGTACACAATGGAGTAATATCTCTGTCCCCTTTCAAACTTTTCTTGTATCAGCAGAAACAAGGGTGGCTACCAACAGAGCTATCGGCGACTACCTGAGTTTCGGCGTTGCAGCAACGTACGATAAGGCGGGCTCTATCAGCTTCAATAGTATGCAGGTATATCCCGCACTCAACTACAACAAGTCGTTAGAAGATAAACGAAATTCCTACTTATCAGTAGGCTTTGCTGGTGGATACATTCAACGCTCTATTGATTTTTCGAAGGCTACGTTCAGCTCTCAGTATGTAAATGGCAGCTACTCGTCCAACAACCCTTCAGGGGAGAATTTTAACAACACTACATTAGAAAATTATGATGTAGCAGCTGGTGTCAGCCTTAATAGCTCTGCCGGGCCGGGCAATATAGTCAACTACTATGTTGGCTTTTCCGCCTTTCACCTGAACAAACCCAAACAAACCTTTGACGATGATAATATCCTGATAGTACTGGCTCCCAAATATACCGGCAATATCGGCTTCAGCTGGCGTATCACCAACCAGTTCGGCCTCACGGCACATATGGACTACAGCAAGCAGGCAACCTACACCGAAATGATAGGCGGCGGCATGTTAAGCTGGCAAACAACCAATGAGAACAGTAATAACATAAAACTGTATGCAGGCCTGTTCATTCGCCGTAAAGATGCAATTATACCCACTTTCAAACTCGATTACAGTATCTACTCGCTTACATTTACTTACGATGTAAACAACTCAGGACTGAAAACTGCTACATCAGGCGCAGGCGGATACGAGTTATCGCTGTTCCTGCGCGGACGTTATAAAAAGGCTGATCAGTACGGGCCTAATGTGAACTGTCCCCGCTTCGATCATATGCTTCAAGGTGATCCGGGATTATATAACTAACTCTTGTTATGGCACTATATAAAAGCGGCATGTCTTGTAGACATGCCGCTTAATTTTTTTATGTATATCAGGGTCTATTCTGCCGCTTCTGCAGCCCCGTCAAAAACAAATTTGAAACCTATACCGTGTATGGTCTGCAACTCCACGCCCGGCTGGTCTTTCAGGTACTTTCTTACTTTGGTAATAAATACGTCCATGCTCCTGCCCAGGAAGTAATCTTCTTTTCCCCATACATTCAGCAGTATCTCGTCCCTTTTCAATACCTTATTAGCATTCTGGCAAAGGTACTTTATGAGGTCAGCTTCGCGCTGGGTAAGCTGTTTGTCCTTGGCACCGCCTTTAAGTGTCAGATTATTATAGTCAAACTCCAGGTTGCCCAGTTTGATAGATTCAGTTATTTCCTCTTCCTGTTTCATAGTACGCTTCAGGAATACCTCAAGGCGCAGCAGCAGCTCCTGCATATTGAATGGCTTAGTGATATAATCATCAGCACCACTCCTGAAACCCGCTATTTTATCATCATCCATTGATTTTGAGGTCAATAGCAGTATAGGAATATTAGCATTCTTTTGCCTGATCTGGTTGGCAAGAGACATACCATCTTTTTTAGGTAACATGACATCCAGCAAGCAGATGTCAAAATTGTGCTTCATAAATTGTTGCCAGGCTGCTTCTGCATCCGGGCAATGCACTACTTCGTAGCCATTTTTACTCAGGCTGTCTTTTACCACATAGCTCAGCGTTGCGTCGTCTTCAACTAACAGTATTTTCGCTTTAACCGCCATATATAAACATTGTTTTTCAGGTAAGTGTTACTCCTGCAAACTACACATTTCTCCCTTTCACTTTGCAAGATACATAATCCGCCCCGTGTATGCATGTATATTTTTAAAAATTACGTTTTGTATTGGTATGTACACTGCGCGGTATGAATGCGTGACAAGATTGCTCATACCCTATGGTATATACATGCCCGGAAACAGTTACAAGATAATTTACTTTTTTAAATAAGTAAAGTAAATATTGTGAAATGTAATAATGTTTCAATGTTTGCTATTATGGCAAACTAGCTACCTTTTCTCACCCTGTCGGGGTTAGCTGATAAAAAAGTCTCCCAACCGACCTTTTTCTTTTTAGCTTTTACTTTCGGTATATCAGCCGTACCTGTCAGCTCATCATATTTTCCCTGGTAATGATGACATACTGCTACTGCCAGTGCATCCGTAGCATCCATAAAACGTACATCCTCTTCAAATTTCAGCATACGCTGCAGCATTTCATACACCTGTTCTTTAGTGGCATTACCTCTTCCGGTGATGGATTGTTTGATCTTCCTTGGGGCATACTCCACTGCGGACAGTCCGTGCATCATCGACGCTGCAATGGCTACCCCCTGTGCACGGCCCAGTTTCAGCATACTTTGCACGTTCTTCCCGTAAAAGGGGGCTTCAATAGCTACCGATTGGGGTTTGTGTATCTTTATCAGGCTTTCCATCTTCTGGAAGATGAGTTTCAGCCTTTCGGAATGGTCTTTATTTTTTGCCAGCTGCAATACCCCCATTTCCACCAGCGAAATACTATTTTTGCTCACGGAGATCAGTCCGTACCCCATCACAAGTGTGCCGGGGTCTATACCTAAAATAATTTGGGGGTCTGATCTCAATACTTCCTCTTGATTTGAACAAAAGTACCAAAATATGGCTCAATTACCTGCTCGGCGGAACGATTTCGCTGCTGCTGCTATGGGGCATATACCTACAGGTACTCAAACAACTCAAAAAGGTTGACCTCGACACGATCTGGCAAACAGGGCCCGATTATTACTTATGGATATGCATAATCCTTATGCCGGTCAACCTGCTGCTGGAAGCAAAAAAATGGCAGATACTGGCGGGTTCTGCGCAACCGCTGTCATACAGGGGGGCTATGGCCAGCTACCTGGGTGGTATTGCTTTTTCAATGGTCACGCCCAACAGGCTGGGTGAATACCCGGGACGTATGCTGTACCTGAAACGTAAAAATACAGTCCGCCTGGTAAGTGTCTCAGTTTTGGGTGCACTCACGCAGATGCTCACGCTGTTCATCTTTGGTACTATTGGCCTGGTATATTTCAACATGAACTTTTACTATCCATTCGCCTTTGCGGTAATGATAGCCAGCGCTTTTATCACTATTATTCTGGGTATTGCCTTTTGGCGGTTTGAGACCTGGCTACCCGTGATCGAAAAAATAAAATGGCTGCGCAGGTTCAGGGTATATAAAAAACTGTTAAAGAAGTTCTCCCAAAGGGAACAATTAACCATTTTAGGCATTTCGTTGTTAAGGTATAGTATCTATACGGCACAGTATTTGTTTTTACTTTATTGGATGAATGTAAGTATGCCATTTTTTGACGGTTATTGGATGTCGGCCCTGTTCTTCTGGGTCATCACAATCATTCCGTCCATCACGCTGGTAGAGCTGGGAGAGCGAGGACAGGTAGGTTTGTACCTCTTCCATCACTTCTCAGAAAACACTGTGGGCATACTCGCAGCAACGGTAGGAATTTGGTGCATCAACCTGATAATACCTGCCATACTTGGCAGCATATTATTACTCAGAATGCGCTTTTTACGTTAACAATTATTTGTTTTAACATTTCAGTAAAACAATGAAATTTGAGATCATGAACAGGTTATATAAAACAGGGTGGATATTAGTATGCATGCTGCTGGGTGGACAGATGCAGGCGCAAAATGAGTTTTGCGGCATAAAGAACCGTAGCTTCAAGAACGGAGAAAAAGTAGAATATAAAGTATACTACAATGCAGGCTTCATCTGGGCAGGTGCAGGTACAGCTACTTTTACCACCAAACTGGAAAACTATAATAACAAAACAGTTTACCATGTGCAGGGCGTAGGAAAAACCTATTCTTCATATGAATGGTTCTACAAGGTGTACGACGTGTATGATTCATATATTGACACGACCAACCTGATGCCTATAAAATTTTTGCGCGATGTGAATGAAGGCGGCTTCAAGTTCAAGAACAATGTCAGCTTCAATCACGAACGTAACCAGGCCATTTCTACAAATGGAGTATTCGACGTACCGGAATGTGTACAGGACGTATTATCTACTATATACTATGCGCGCAACATAGATTATAACAAATACAAACCCGGCGACAAGATACATTTCAATATGTTCCTCGATGATGAGGTCTTCAGCCTGTACATCCGTTACGTAGGCAAGGAGATCATCAAGACCAAATACGGAACGTTCCGGACCATAAAAATAGCGCCTCTATTAGTAGAGGGTACCATGTTCAAAGGTGGTGAAAAAATGTCTGTTTGGGTGACGGATGATGAGAACCATATTCCTGTGCGTGTAGACAGTCCTATACTTATTGGCAGTGTAAAGGTAGATATGATGGAATATGAGAACCTGCGCCACCCGATGACGGCACTGATCAAAAAGAAATAGCAGGATTACTTAGCTCGTTCCACAGCTTTTATCACGTCTTCTATGGTTAAGTGGCCGGGGAAACCTTCTATCAGTTTCTTTTTGCCATCATACACAGCTACAAACGGGAATGACTTCACCCCGTAAAAGCTGATGAAGAAGTATTGGTAGTCCTTGCCCCATTTGATATTCTTATGCTTATCCAGCCCCATCTTGTCGGCAAACACTTTGGTAGCCGCCAGTGTCATCGGGGTGATCATATAAATACGGGTTTTCTTAAAGTCATCCTTGTGCTCGAGCAGCTGCTCGGTAAAACGTACGCAGTGGTCACAATCCGGGCTGAAAAACATCATTACGATAGGACGTCCTTCCGGAATGTAATAGGTGCTGAATTTCTCCGTGCTGTCCGGCAGCAATATCTCGAACGACGGTAATACAGGATACTTAAGGTAAGGAAGGGTATCTGCCTTTTGTTCCTGTGCCAAGCCTTTTATACCCAGGCTGCTGATCAATACTACCAGTAATACTATCTTTTTCATCACTGCAAAAGTAATATATACTGTGGTTTTCACGATACCTTTCCTAACTTCATACCCCAAGATAGTTTTACAATATGTCTATTAATGAAGCGGCTTTCCTGGAGCGGTACAACAAGCTCAACAAAGAACAGCAGGAAGCTGTCAACACCATATACGGGCCTGTAATGGTCATAGCCGGGCCCGGCACCGGCAAAACCGAAGTACTGTCTATGCGCATAGCCAACCTGCTGCGCAGTGAGGCACAGGTACAACCCAATGAGATACTCTGCCTCACCTATACCGATGAGGCTACCAACTCTATGCGCCGCAGGCTGTTGCAGATCATCGGCCCTGATGCACACAGGGTGAACATCGGCACGTTCCACGCTTTTTGTAACAACGTGATACAAAACAACAGTGAAAGCTTCAGCGAAAGGCCACTGCAACCCATTACCGACCTGGAGCGCACCACTCTGTTACGCGAGATACTGGACGAACTGCCTAAAGGTCACGAGCTGCGCCGCCTGAGTGGTAATGTCTACTACGATACTTTCAAACTCAACAGCCTGTTCGACATGATGAAACGCGAGAACATATCCTCGCAGGACATCATCCATGCGGCTGATGAATATATAAGCAGTCTCCCTGAACGTGACGAATACATTTACAAACGCAAAGGCAAGGGCTACGAAAAAGGCGACCTGAAACAGGCATCGATAGACGAGGAGACCCGCCGTATGACCAGCACCAAAGCAGCGGCGGAACTCTTTGATACATATGTGGCCAAAATGAGGCAACATGGCTGGTACGATTTCAACGATATGATACTCTGGGTGCTGGAAGCATTCAAAAAGAATGATGCTTTATTACTCAGCTACCAGGAGCGCAACCAGTTCATACTGGTAGACGAATTCCAGGATACAAACGGCGCGCAGAACGAACTGCTGAAACTGCTCACCGAATTCTGGGAAGATCCCAACATATTCGTGGTGGGCGATGACGACCAATCCATTTACGAGTTCCAGGGCGCACGTATCCGTAACATCATCGAGTTTCGCGAGCGGTACAAAGAGACCATCAACATAGTTGTGCTGCCGCAAAACTACCGCTCATCGCAGGCCATATTGGATAAGGCCATGGCTACGATCGACAACAACGAACAGCGCCTGGTAAAACAGGTAACGGATATAGAGCTGAACAAGAACATCGTTGCGGCCGCCGAGCGTTTTAAAGACGGGAACGAAACCATAGCGCCTGTAGTAAAACAATACACCAACATCCTGCACGAAGAGGCCGACATTATTTTGCAGATAGAAGCACTGAAGAAAAACAATGTACCGCTCAACCATATTGCCATACTGTACGCCCAGCACAAACAGGCAGACAATATCATCGCCCTGCTGGAAAGAAAGAACATACCTTTCTCCGTTAAGCGCCCGGTAAATATTCTTGACCTGCCCGTAACGGAACAGATACTGAAACTGCTGGAGTACCTGGTACTGGAGCAGAAAGAGGCTTTCAGTGGCGAACACCTGTTGTTCGAGCTGTTACACATGCCCTGTTACGGCATCGACTCCGTAGACATCGCCACGCTGTCGCTGTACATGCAGCAGAACAAAAGCAAGGACAAAAGCATGGGCTACTGGCGCATGGTCATATCCAACGGGCTGATGCTGGAAACGCTGGGGCTGAAAAGTACAGAGGCCATACAGCGTATGGGCAACAACATCAACAACTGGCTCACGCAACTAAGCGAACTGCCGTTACCATTGCTAGTAGAAAAACTGGTGTACGAAAGCGGTATCGTGCTGTACCTCGCCGGTACTAAAAACTATACATGGAATATACAGGTGCTCAATACCTTCTTCGATCATGTGAAAGAAGTGTATGGCCGCAATGTCAGGATAAAAGCTGCCGACCTGTTGCAGATGACTGAGCAGATGAAGGACGAGAACATCGCCATACCACTGCAAAAGACCATACAGGCCGATAACGGCGTACACCTGTACACGGCACACGGCGCCAAGGGCAACGAGTTCGAACATGTATTCCTCATCGGCTGTACCAAAAACTATTGGGAGGCCAAAGCCGGGGGCAGCAACCAATACAAGCTACCCGACACCCTCACCGGCACCAACGACGACAAAGACAAGATCTACAAAACAGAGGTGGCACGACGCCTGTTCTACGTAGCGCTTACCCGTGCAAAAAAACACCTGCACGTATCCTATGCCTCGCAGGATGCTAAAGGCAAACCACTGGAACATTCTGCATTTGTTGACGAGATAAGCAGCGAAGAAGAAAGAATAAAAGTGAACCTGAGCGAGCAGGAACTGGTGAGCCACATAGCATGGGCCTTGCAACCCGAGCCGGAAGTACGTATCAAACTGGCCAACGCGCAATTCATAGAGCGGATGGTGCAGCAGGTTATTATGAGTTACACCACCCTGTCCAAATACATCAACTGCCCGGTTACTTATTATTACGAGAATATACTCCGCGTACCTTTCCAGAAGAACGATGCGCTGGCTTTTGGTAGCGCCGTGCACTATGCGTTGGAACGTTTCTACCGCGTGATGAAAGACCAGGGCAAAGTATTCCCCACCAAAGAAGAACTACTTAATTATTTCGACTACGGTATGCGCATGGAAGCATCGGCACTTACACCCGACCAGTACAAACGCCGCACAGAGCAGGGACATACTGCGCTTACCGAATACTACGATGAATATATCGACACATTTGTAAAAGAGGTGGAAGTGGAATTCAAGATACCACGCTATATACTGGATGGGGTACCCGTAACAGGTAAGATAGACCTGATTGAATTCAATGGAGATTCACTCACCGTGGTAGACTACAAAACAGGCGACCCGGATAAGAGTGCGAAAAAGTACACCAGTCCGCCTAATGACGACAATCCCGATGGCGGTGACTACTGGAGGCAGATGGTATTTTACAAACTGCTGATAGAGAACTTCAAAGAGCGTAACTGGACCGTAGGCAAAGGTATGTTCGACTATATACAACGCGGTGGTACAAGTAATCAGTTCAAACGCATACAGATACCTTTCTTTCCACAGGACGAACAAAAAGTACTGGAGCAGCTACGCAAAACCTATGCGCATATCATCAACCACGACTTCAGCAAAGGCTGCGGAAAAGAAGATTGTCACTGGTGCAACTTCGCCCGCAAATATGAACTGGTACGCCCTGCAGAAGGAGTGGAGATTGATGATATATAGTCAGATCAAAAAAGTAAAAGCTCAAAACCCAAAAGTTAAATAGAACCGTCATTATGAGGAGAGAGGAACGAACGACGTGATAATCTCCTGAGCATATAATATTGGCTACATAGCGAGTCAATCTCCTCCTAATAAGAAAAAGTAATTTGCTTTTTGAATTACCTTTATATAGGATGATAAAGAAATTTCTGCTTTATATACTGATACTGACATTCTCCGCATTTCTTGTGATTGTATATATATTGAGGATAGACCAATACATTTTAAAGGCGGAAACAGTTTTTGTTTTCAATAACCAGTCTGACCTTAAATTCAAAAACCTGCATATAAAATATAAGACTGAAAATCAACTTACGTATAGAAAAATGAGAGAGTTGGGCCTCCACTCTAAGCCACCATATGACACGACCAGACTGGAATTGAATAGTGGAAGACTAAAAATCAATATGAAATATGGACCAAATGAATTCCTTATATACGATGGTGATTCTTGTATTTGCCGACTGGGACTTTGGAATACTGGCAACTGGAGGCCAATTAAACTAACAGTTACTATAAAAAAGTTGACGATAAATATATCGCTTATCAAACTATACAAGAAAGACTTAAATCCGACCGTGTAGATACATTAGTCTTGACAATTCCACAATATTCTCGACCATAATAAGTATTTCCCTTTTCCCCGTTTTTTGGTCGGTGTTGTCACCGTACCGAACTACGGGTGCTTACGAGGAACAAAGCAACACGCATCCATAGCCCTATAGCTTTTTACATAAAATAATCATATGTTTACATCTCATGAAAACAGCCTTATACATATACCTTTTTTTAGCTGCCTTTTTAATGAGTGGCATCGCCGCACAGGCGCAAAAGCCCTGGTCCTATAGCGGCAATTTCAATTGCGGAATGAATATCATATACGTGTTCGGCAAAGGGCAGAAATTTCCCGGCCTGCGCCTCTATGCGGGTTTCAGTGCTATGGCCAAACACAAAGATCATATACTGCTCAACTACGGGCCTTCCTTATCAGTCTACACCAAAACGTTGGGTGCCAATATCAATCCCCTGTTCAATAATCTTGAGGTAGACCTCATCAACTCTGTAAGCTTCGGCGGCTGGTGGGGCAAAACACTTACTTACGATAAATATTACCGTACCATGGGCAACGGTTGTTATTACAACGTGGTCAGCAACCAGCAGGGCTCGGCACTACTCACCAGCAACTTCATACTCAACACCAGCGGGCACAACCAGGTGAACGGGGCACTGAGTGTCACACAGGGCAATGTGACCATCATGTATTACAACGATGGCGCGCCACCCATAAGCATACTGCCCATATCCGACAATTTCGACCGTTACTGGACAGGCGGTATCGGCTTGTTCATTCATGACAAAAGAGGATATAATACAGTAGAATTGACATTCGACCAGTTTACAGGTTATCAACCATTATTATACGAGGTGTCTACCATGCTGGGTATCGACGTGCCCAATTACAACCTGGATACGGTAGGCAAAAGCAACCAGGTGCCGAAACCATTCAACACATCGGCCTACAACCTGAAAGTATGCCCCACGCAGGGCTTTGGTATCGATGTGGGTGCTATGGGCGGACTCATGTCGAAGAACGGTACTTACTTCGGCCTGCAGGAGATCATACATACACTGGGCAGGTTTGCCCTGCACCCTAATACTGACCATACGAGATATTATTTTGGCGGCACTTACAACAACACGAACCATGTATCGTTCAGGTAACATATTATGCATCATATCATTGCTGGCGTTGTGCAGTTGCAATGCGCTGAAGCATGCGGTCAACTTCAGCGAGGAAGATATCAACCCCGGAATGTTCAGGGAGATACCGTCCATACTGGTAAAGACCGGCAAAACACAGGAAGAGGCAGATATGAAGGAGATCGTTTGCTATAGGTCTGTATTTAAACAATCGCTGGTAGAAAATGGCAACGTGGTAGATATAGCCTTGCTCAATGAGGACTCTGATATCAAACCTGTGGAATACAAAACGCTGCAGGGCTACGACCAGGACCTGTATATGTTCAGGATCATGCAGGAAGACACGCCCGCCCGTGGCGATGTGTTCATATACATGGCCGTTAAGTACGGCACTGTAGCCAATGATTCTGAAACGGTCAACAAATACCTCTCATTCCCGGCCATCTACCTGGGCGAGTATGCAGGCGACAACCACATCCGTTTCTACCGGTCGCTGAAAATGAAAGACTGCCGTAGCGGCGACTGCCACCTGGAATTGAATGGCAAACGCAGCCTGGTATTCAAAACGGCCAACAGCCTGTATACACACAAGCGCGACTCTATTGCACTGGCAGAAATTATCCTGGACGAAAAAAATAAAGTAGGTGGGTCTAAACCCATTATTTTCCCTATGGAAAAATTATTTCCTGATATCAGTACTATTAAGTTCAGGTATCTGAAAAGCTTAAACCGTCAATAACATGAGCAAGAACCGATCATTCCTGGGCAGGCTCTTCAGCTGGGGCAACAAGTCCAACACATCGTCTGACATACCCGCCATCGGCAGATGCCTGAAATACAACGGGCAATGGTACAAATACACCAAAGGCCCGGGTGGTACGCTCATTCGCGAAGAACCCGGCTACCCATCCTGCCCCGAATGTGCCACCGCTACAGGCGCAGAATGTAAAGCATAGTAATGGTACCCAACTCACGTCATCACGAGGAAGTATTTATGAATATAAATACTGACGTGGTGATCTCACCCAGACACTGGCACATAACATGCGGCATGCATCAACTCATTGTTCGATATTTTCTGCAAAGCATATCGAAAAAAAACGTTGTATTGTATAAACAACTCTTACCTGTATTTTTTTCTTAAATATCAACGTGAAAAACACCCTTTTTATATTAATGTAATAGAACTACGTTTACAATTCACTTTAAACATTTATATTATGAAAAACATGAAATTCCTAGCATTGACTTTCGTAACGTCTGTACTGTTACTATCATCCTGTACAAAAACTACCAACACGACTACAAATGAAAAAGTTGCTCCCAATTTATCAAGCCTTGCAAACGTTAACAATAAAAATTACACAGAACGGGCATGTATTACCGGTACTTGTGCAGGTACAAAATGTGAGTTAGCACAAGGCTCATGTAAAAAAGCCCGTGATTGCGAGGCTATACCAGGTGGATGTGTTGATCTTGTACAGGAAATATTAGATAATGTAGATGTATGGTCTGCCCAACATGCAAATAATATGGTTGCAGGAGATTACATTGAGGACGATCAGGATTGTTGGGATTTATCTTATAATTTGGCACACACAATTTTAATGGAAAGAGCGGCATCTTTAGGTGAATAGTAATATAAATAAAAAGGCAGCTATGTTGAGATAGCTGCCTTTTACTATCAATATCCATTTATATTATCGTCAATACTGCTATATGAAAGAATGTCTTTACGGCCTGTGTATTTTAGCATTAATACTAAGTAGTTGCAAGAATGATGTAACAAGTATCAGATCAAAAATTTTAAAAATAGACTCTGTTACATTTGATGATGTACCATATAACACGTTGTCTTGCTACGATAATCCTGTTTTGAATGGAGAACGGTCGATCGCGATTAACAACTCAAAAAACAAGAGTATTGTATTATTCAACAATACAGGCGCAAATCTTGTAACAATCAGTTATGCAAACATAAAGGGGTTATCTGAGTCATATTTGCGCTGTTTTGACTTGGTAAATTATGATAGTATTTTTTTGCAATTCAATGATCAGATAGCAATAATAGACAGCAGCGGTAACCTGAAGTATGCGTTCTCAATTAATCAACTTAATACACCAGATGATACGATTGTAATTGGAAACATAGGAGGGGTAGGCAAAATTAATTGGTCAGAGTATTTACGAAAATTATTTGTTGGTCAATATCCTTATACAATAAGCAATGACAACCCTGATTATTATAAGATACCTGTAATTGCTACATGGGATATTCAGAACAATAGGTTGGATGAAATACCGGTATATTACCCGGACATGTATCTAAAGGATTACTATGGAGATGCATCATATTGTTTTAATGAGCAAGCAAACGATGATATTATAACAGGTTTTTTAGGGTCTACTGATTTAGAAATATATAATATCAAAACTCAAAAAACAGCTCATATTACCCATCAAAAAAGTAGATATGATACTCTGGCTATCAGTTCGCTGAACCAGAACTATAAAGGGCAAATGGATAAAATATTTGAACATTTAACAATAAGCCCTTTGTATACAAACATAGTTTACGACCCATACAATGATGGATTCTACCGCTTTTTTGTCACCGGTGTTAAGTTAAAGAATGAAGATGGCACCTATAATGGATATTTTGATAAAGATTATGTTTTAATGCTGTTTGACAAAGATTTTAACCTTCAGGACGAAGTATTTCTCGGAAAGAGTTATCTGACGTATTATTCTTTTATTATGCCGGATGGACTATATATCATGACCAATAAACATACAAAATCAAAAAATGAAAATAGATCGTCTTTTACCTTCAATATTTTTAAGCCTGTATCTACTAAGTAGTTGTAATGAACGAGTTGAAGAGACAACCTCTCCATTAGAGGATAATTATGAACAGAGAATAGTTAACACAAATAGATTACTGCAAGATTATCATATTGCTTTAAATGCTGATAGTGCGACTATATACATTATCCAGGTTGAAAAATGTAACGTATGTAATGAAACCAGTTTTGCAAATATTAAAGCTGATGCACAAAAAAATTTGAACAAAAAAGTGTTTATTTTATCAGACACAAGTAATTCTATACAAGCTCATATTCAGCAAGATATTTGTAAGGAAAATTGCACTATAGTTACAGATGACATGAAAAAAATTCCAAGGTATGGGCTTTCCCTGATGAGAAATATTAAGATAGCATATGTAAATAACACAATCTACTTTTGGGAATTCTTATGATACTAATCAATACCCTACTCGTCCTCGCTTGCAACTAGGATGTAACGACACAGCGATTGTATCGCTACACTCGCACATCCTGAAAATTTTATCATCCTTTAATCCTGATTCAGACAAAAATTACGTATATTTGTTGTAGTAAATTCGAATGCTTTTATGGAAATCCCGCCCATGCGGGATAGTATAATAATAAACCAAAACCATGTACCCACCACCATACCAAAGCCATTCAGTAAGCGTCAGTCCCGCACATGCGGGGCTTTTTTATGAGTTGTTAAGTACAACACGTTTACCATTTTACTTAACATTACTTAACAGTTTTTGGCTAATACATTATTTATCAATCAGTTACAAAATATCAATATTGCCTTTAGTTAAACCCCGTTTTGCACTACTTAACATTTTAGTGTCAGCGGGCTGGCTAACTCAAAAAACGACCACCCATCACCTGGCAAATGGCACATCAAACCATATAACTTATTTTAGGGTTTTCACTTTTTACTTTTCACTTATATATGACCTATATCATAGCACAGAACCCCAAAATGCCTAACTTTGCAACCCATTTAATATTATGTCAGTATCTACACAGGTTATAGAAGAAGTAGTGATCAAGTTTGCCGGCGATAGCGGCGACGGGATGCAGTTGACCGGTACACAGTTTACCAATAATACCGCGCTGGCAGGCAGCGACCTGTCTACCTTCCCGGATTTCCCGGCCGAGATACGCGCCCCGCAGGGCACGTTGCCCGGTGTCAGCGGTTTCCAGCTGCGCTTCTCCAGCAACGAGGTGTACACCCCCGGCGATAGCTGCGATGTACTGGTAGTGATGAATGCCGCCGCACTGAAGGTGAACCTGCCCCAACTGAAAAAAGGCGGTATCATCATCGCTAATACTGATGGTTTTGATGCCAAGAACCTGAGGCTGGCCAACTACCCCGACGGCGCCAACCCGATAGAAGACCCGGATGCACTGCACGGCTACCACCTGTATAAGATAGATATTGCCAAACTGACACGCGAAGCACTGAAAGATATAGCCCTGGGCACAAAAGAAAAAGACCGTGCCAAGAATATGTTCGTGCTGGGCTTCCTGTACTGGCTCTACAACAGGAATATGGATAACACCATCACCTTCCTGAAAGAGAAATTCGGCAAAAAAGAAGATATACTGCAAAGTAACCTGCTGGCGCTACAGGCCGGTTACAATTATGGTGATACAATTGAGGCTTTTACTACCCGCTATAAGGTAGAGAAGGCTAAAATGTCCGCAGGTACTTACCGCGGCATCACAGGTAATACTGCCCTTGCTTACGGCATAATAGCCGCAGGACAAAAGTCAGGCTTACCTATATTTCTGGGCACCTACCCCATCACACCTGCCTCTGACATACTGCATGAACTGGCAAGGCATAAAACTTTTGGCATACGTACTTTCCAGGCCGAGGATGAGATAGCGGGCATATCGGCAGCCATAGGCGCCTCTTATGGCGGCAGCCTGGGTGTGACCACCTCATCAGGCCCCGGTATAGCATTGAAAACAGAAGCAATGGGACTGGCGGTAATGCTGGAGATACCCCTGCTGATAGTGAATATACAACGTGGCGGCCCTTCAACTGGCCTGCCCACCAAAACAGAGCAGAGCGACCTCTTGCAGGCATACTACGGCCGTAATGGTGAATGCCCCATGCCGATAGTGGCTGCTTCTACGCCCGCAGATTGTTTTGATGCCGTGTATGAAGCTGTAAGGATATCCGTACAGCACATGACACCTGTCATGCTGCTGAGCGATGGTTACATTGCCAATGGCGCAGAGCCGTGGAAATTCCCGCAAAGTGCAGACCTGAAGCCTATTGAAGTGCGCTTTAAGAAAGGCCTGGACGATGGCGAAGACCAGTTCTTGCCCTACAAAAGGGACGAGAAGCTGGTACGCGCCTGGGCTGTACCTGGTACTCCCGGCCTGGAACACCGCATAGGCGGACTGGAGAAAGAAGACATCACGGGTAATGTGTCGTACGACACCGAGAACCACCAGCATATGGTAAAACTGCGCGAAGAAAAGGTAGAGCGCATTGCCGATTATATTCCGCTGCAAACATTGGATAGTGGCCCTGAAAAAGGAGATGTACTGGTACTGGGCTGGGGTTCTACATACGGTGCTATAAAAAGTGCTACAAAAGAACTACAGAACAAGGGCGTATCGGTTGCACATGCGCACCTGCGTCATATGCGCCCGTTCCCCAAAAACCTGGGCGAGATAATAGGCAACTACAAAAAGGTATTGATACCGGAAATAAACAATGGTCAGTTAATAAAGATCATCCGCGATAAATACCTGGTAGATGCCAAAGGATATAATAAAATTAAAGGCGTTCCTATCACCCGCGCCGAGCTGGTAGACGCTATTGAGCAACTGCTGGATTAAGGGCACACTTCCTATTCATGGGAGGTATCGTCCTTATCTACAGATGTCTGGTTAACAACATACAACGGCCTGTCGCGTACGTTGTTCATGATACGGCTGATATACTCTCCTATCACCCCCAGCGAAAGCAACTGAACGCCCCCCAGGAAGGTTATTGTAATAATGGTAGAGGCCCAACCCGGAACTGTATGAGCATCAAAGAAGTAGCCGTACAGACCATATAATATCATGAGGAATGATATGGCGCACACTACAAAACCAAGCTTAGTTGCCAGTTTCAACGGGGCATCAGAGAAAGCAGTTATCCCGTTAAATGCCAGGCGTAACATCTTCTTAAACGGATAGTTGGTGGTGCCATATTTACGCTCATCGCGTTCAAAGGTCACAAAGCTGCTTTTGAAACCCAGCCAGGCTATTTGCCCGCGGATATACTTGTCGTACTCCTTCATCCGTTGCAGGTATACCAGCACATCGCGGCTGATCATCCTGTAGTCACCTACATCCAGGGGTATGTCAAAGCTCACGAGGCTGGCCATCAGGCGATAGAACCATTTGGCTGTAGCTCGTTTAAACAGGCTTTCCCCCTTACGTTTACTACGTTTGGCATATATTACTTTAAAGCCCTTCTGATACTCGCGATACATGTCTTCTATTAGTTCAGGCGGGTCTTGCAGGTCAGCGTCTATGGTCACAATAGCATCCCCTGTAGAATGGTCCATTCCTGCCAGTATGGCTATCTGGTGGCCAAAATTCCGGGAGAAACTTACATATTGTACCCGGGGGTCTGCTTGTGCATGTTCTTTTATCTTCAGCAATGAATTATCCCTGCTGGAGTCGTTTACGAGGATGATCTCATAATCAGGAGTGATATGGCGAGCTGTATTGGTGAGCCTTTTTACCAGCTCATCTATAACCTGTTCCTCATTGTATATAGGAACAACTATTGATAGTTCTATGTTTTTCGACAAGTTCATGAATTACTATGTGCCCGGATAGACAGGTAATAATAGTCCCGCAATGATACAAAATATTAGATTATGCCCAATGTTTACTTCAGTGTGTCGGCTTCTGTTTCAGTCTTCTTCTTCCATCCATTAATCTCGTATATTTTCACCCCATAGTGGTCATGTACCAACTCGCAGTCATACATATCCCTGATAACGGCTGCAGCTTCGTCAGTACGCACAATGGCATGCTCACCTTGTTTGAAGTCCTGAAAATTTTTGTATGATATTCCATCGCATACATGTTCATACCAAATTATGTCCTGCTGGTATTCACCATATACGATCCCGGCTTTCCTAATATCTCTCTTACCTGCCATTCCTTCTTTGATATATTCGATTATTGCATTCAGACGGTCATATTTATTTACCTGTGGCTTCAGCACATTATTCAATATGTTATTATAGGCCAGTAAATAAACAATTACAGCAGATACGACCAGTATTATATACTTCTTGTCTTTGGGTTTGGGTACAGGTGTGAAAATTGAATGCACTGCAATTGCTGCCAGCATTGATAAAAGCGGATAGGTCGGAATGACGTACCAAAACAATTTAGTTTCCGCAAATGATATGATGACCAGGAACGACAAGGCTGCTACAGTCAGATAGGCTGCCAGGTTGCGTATTTCCTCACTTTTTGACCGTACTGACATATTCATACCCCAGGCATATAAGAGTAGCCACATAGCTCCTGACTGGTATAGCCACATAAAGTAGAATTCAGCGGGTTCGCGGTGATTTTCCAGCACGCCAAAAAAGCGTCCGCCTAACTCATTTTGGGCAACCGCTGCTAAATAGCCCGGATTGTGATATTCTCTCAGCAAGTAATATCCCGGTATGATAACAATAAAGAATACCAGCCCGGTATAGAAAGCCCATGAAGTAAGTATTCTAGGTAGTCTTTTATAGTATATGGCCAGAGCCAGCAAAGCCGGCATAAATATGAGCGCATGTATCCCTTTTGTAAGACAAGCCAGCGTTAATGTTACTGCTGTCAGCAACAGGTATCGAGGTTTAAACTCTTTCAGATAGAGATAAAAATACAATATGTACATGGTGGTAAACATGGTCAGCAGCGCGTCATAATCGCCTGTTCTGATGCCATGCAAACGAGTGTAACCCTCGGACACTATCAGAATAGCAGGTGCGGCTATTGCCAATAGTTTATTCTGAAAACGTTTCACCAGGAACCAATACATGAACAGACATGTGATAACTGCGGCAATGGCAGAAGGGATACGTATTGCCAGTTCATTTATACCAAAAATTTTCAGTGATGCTACCTGCAACCATATGAGCAGCGGTGGTTTTGTATTCCACATATCAGGCTGCCACATAAATGTTGTTACCCACCAATTACGGGTCTTAAACATTTCAAACGCGTTTACGGCAAGGCGAGACTCATCCCAGGTTTGTATAGCCAGCTCAGACAAATGCCCGAAAACAGGTAAGGCAATTATGAGTAAAACTATTAATGCCCCCCAGAGGTTTTTTAGGTTCATATTATATAGTCTGTGAACAAAATATCAATATCCGGCGTTAAAACTATTCTATTATTTTAACATTGTAAACTTTATGGATAAAGTAAATATTTTCTGGTTCAGGCGCGACTTAAGGTTGAATGATAATGCCGGCTTATATCATGCATTACGCAGCAACCACCCGGTAGTTCCGGTATTCATATTTGACAAAAACATATTGAATGAGTTACAAGACCGGGCTGACAAACGTGTAAGCTTTATCTACCAATATATTGAGCAACTGCAAACCCAACTAAATGCCCTGGGGAGCACCTTGCATGTAATACACGCTACTCCGGAAGAGGCTTATCAGCAATTAATGTCAACTTATGATATTGCTACCGTATATACCAACCACGACTATGAGCCATATGCAATAAAGAGAGATACCCTGATCGCCGATATGCTGACTGAAAAAGGCATCAGTTTCTATACTTACAAAGACCATGTTATTTTTGAAAAAGATGAAATAACCAAAGATGACGGCCAACCCTATACGGTATATACGCCGTACAGTAAAAAATGGAAAGCACAGCTGAATACATTTTACAAGAAGTCCTTTCCTACTGAAAAATATGACTATAACTACTACCGGCAAGATATTCGCCTTATTCTACCACTTGAGAAAATGGGGTTTAGCTGGAACGAACCGGAAGTTGTGACACCGGAGTTGGATGAATACATTGCCCGCGACTATCATCTTACACGCGACATACCTTCAGTTCATGGTACCACCAGGTTGAGTATACACCTTCGGTTTGGCACAATAAGTATCCGACAATTGGTAAGGGAAAGCATTGCATTAAATGAAAAATTACTGAATGAGTTAATATGGCGTGACTTTTACCAGATGATACTCAGTCATTTCCCACAGGTGGTGAATAACTCATTTAAAAAAGAATATGATCTAATAGAGTGGAGAAATGATAAGACTGAATTTGATAAATGGCGCAAAGGAGAAACGGGATACCCGATCGTAGATGCCGGGATGAGAGAATTGAACGCAACCGGCTATATGCACAACCGTGTGCGCATGGTAGTTGCCAGCTTCCTGACCAAACACCTGCTGATAGACTGGCGTTGGGGTGAAGCCTATTTTGCTGAAAAGTTACTGGACTATGACCTGGCGTCGAATAACGGAGGGTGGCAATGGGCGGCAGGTTGTGGTTGCGATGCTGCTCCTTATTTCAGGATATTCAACCCTTACCTGCAAACTAAGAAGTTTGACCCAGAGCTGAAATACATACGCAAATGGGTGCCCGAGTTTGAAGATTTCAGCTATCCTCAACCAATTGTGGATCATGAGCACGCTCGTAAAAGATGTCTTGAGGTATATAAAGCCGCTTTAAAAGATAAGATGAAAGAAATGCGCTAATACATCATCTTCAAACAAAAAACACTACCGCCAGACTTCATAAATTCTGAAGTTTCTATTTCTATTACATTGAAACCTTCTGCCTTCAGTGCCTTTACTGTCACAGTACTTCCTTTTTGTAAAATGGCTGTTTTTTCCCCATTTGATTCAAAAGCGTGCGCATTAAGTGAAAAATAATCTTCAGCTTCCTGCTCAGGTATATAATATACCTTTTCAAATAGCTGTTGCACCATTTCAAGACCGTCAGTTGTAAACGCTTCTTTGCACAGCATAACGCTGTTTACAGATAGTGGCACAAAACAAGTATCAAGGTGATAGAATTTGGGGTTGATCAGTTCTAATGCGACAACAGGGGCTTGTAACATCTGCGAAAGTTCTTCATACGCCTCAGACGTTGTACGATGTCCATATCCACCATACAATAAACGTTTGTGCGGATGTGGTATGACATCGCCCATACCTTCAAACATCTCAACATTTTTAAATTGTAGAGGTGTGAAACCCTTTGCCTTAAAAAATGCTTCAAAGTACGGCACCTCTCTGCGACGTGATTCGTGACGCATCCTGCTCATCACTACCACCTCTGTTCCATCATGCATCCTCCACGGGAAAGTCTGGTTTGCACAAAATACCATATCCTCACAGCCCTCAGCACCGGGAATAACCGATACTTCTTCTAAAATTCCTTTAGAATGCAAGTTGTCATAAGCCTGTTTCAAACTATTCCATTGTTCCCACATTTGCTCTTTGTCAGTAACACCAATGTTGCCCTGCATATGCACATTCTTTACGTCAACTATATCAAAATGATCAGGGCTGCACATTAACACCCTGGCAGGTTCCTGCCTGTCCGCAATTTCTTCTACTGAAAAAGGAACGGAATCTTTGTAAACTTTTATCTCTGTCATTGTACCGTGATGGAAATCGTGTCTGAGGAATATACCTGTTTATCTGCCATGAGCACAAACCAGCACTCAACTTTATGTACGGCCTGCCCGTTTACGGGTACTACCGGCGACAATGGAGGCCTGGCCCGGCCTTTCCACCTCCAGCTATAACCTTTGTTAGAAGCTGTTGTGAAAAAAATATCGTCAGCCAATGTGCTGAAAACAATTATATCGTTGCTATTCCTGCGGGGCCTTATTTTTTTGGGACATAATGGCTTGCTGTTCTTCACCAATTCCATAGGAATATTACGAACATCATTTTGGGTATAGAAGTACAGCTTTACATCCTTCGGACGTTTCGTGAAAGTACCTGAATTTATTATGCAGTTGATCTTACCATTTTCACCACTGCCTGACAAGATATAGCTGTTACCGGAATAAGTAATTGCCAACTTTTGTTGTGCTGAAAGAGGCACGAACGAAAGCAACACAAAGGCAAATGTGGATATAGATAATGGGTAGCAGCTCATATGACAAAACTAAGCAGGAAACCCTGAATAATTTGCAAAAAAAAATTCCGTGGAAAGCAACGGATTAAGAAAAGACGTAATTTACATATTCACGTAAAATAATTATATGCGTAAAACCTCTTTCTTATTATTGGCGATATTCGCCTACATACCTTTTGTGTCTGCGCAACGATGGCACGTAAAACCCACACCGGAAGAAATTGTCTACCGGCAGCAACATCCTAAACCTTTACCAGCTTCTACACAAAAAACCACTGCCGGAACTTTTGTAATGCCAACTGATGCCCGCTTCCCGGGAGAGTTTGAAGAATCGCAGGCAGTAGCCCTGGCATGGATATACGACATTGGAGGAATAGACATAAGTTCGGAATATGCTGATCTCTGGGCTGCCATGGCTAACGCAATACAACAGGAATGCCAGGTATGGATACGTGTGGAAAATGGTGCTGATACCACCGCCGTGAAAAACTTTATGTCATCTAATGGAACACCACTTACCAACTATCGTTTTTTTGTAACTGTATCGGATGATTTCTGGATACGTGACTTTGGCCCGCTCGGGTTTTATTATGGTAGCAATGATGATGTAGGTTTCCTGAATATGAATTATTACCCCGGCAGGGATTATGACAATCTTTTCCCGGGCTACCTGGCCAATGAGCTGGGTTACCTGGAAGTAAAAACGAACCTTTATGCAGAGGGTGGCAACTATATCACAGATGGCTTCCATCGTTCATTTCACAGTGATGTGATACAATCTGTGAACACTTCCGGTCCTCCATATACACCAGCACATGCTGCCTGGACAACGCAACAGGTAAATGACAGCATTAAATATGTTTGGGCAAGCACTGATGTTATAACAACGCCAACATTAAAGTGCGATGGCGGTACCGGGCATAATGATATGTTCATGAAACTTATGGATGAGAACACATTTGCAGTGATGGAATATCCATCAATTGTTACGGCCGCTGACAAAGGGATCATTGATGGAGTTATCAACACTCTCTCTACGAAAACATCAGTATACGGACAGCCTTACAGGATATTTAAAGTTCCGATGCCAACTCGTGATGATGGTAATATTACAACATTGTGTAACCTGCTGGATAATGATGCGCGTACGTTTGTAAACGGACTTACCGTTAATGGCTCCTACCTGATGCCTACCTACTCAGACGCTGCAAGTGGTAACAAAGCAGGAGACCAGGTTGCTATTAACCTCTTCAAACAAATAGCACCCGGCTACAAGATCATCCCTTTGGATGCACGTATACTGACAATATATGGCGGTGCTGTGCATTGTGTGACCATGCAGATACCGGCCGAAAACCCGATAACTATCTGGCACCCACCCGTACTGGATAAGCAACCACAGGTAAACAAATTCCATATAGTTGCTAAAGCAACTAATAAAAGTGGTATTGCCTCTACAAAATGTATGTGGCGCATCCGGGGCAATCAAAACTGGAATACGCTAACGCTTACCGATAGTTCAGGTTATAGTATAGGAGATATAACAGACAATTTTACACAGATGAGCAAACAGACCGTTATAGAGTATTATATAACCTCTACCAGTAATAATGGCAAAACTATTACTAAACCTATTACAGCCAGCAATGGTGGTTATTACAAATTTTACTTTGAAGTACCTGATGGCATAGCTGAGCTGGATGAAGCCAGGAACTTTGCACTTAATCCATTTCCTAATCCCACTATCGGTAATTTCGTGATACCTGTTATTTTTGATGGCACAAGAAATGTTCAAGCTATTATTACAGACGTTATGGGTAAACGTATCACCGAATTGGATTTCGGGAGCAAGAGTAATGGCATGAGCAAGCTGGAATTTGACATTTCGGATAAAGCAGCAGGCATGTACTTCATTCAAATTACAGCTGACGGGAAATTGCTGACCACGAAACGTGTGATGAAACAATAGGATCAGAAAAATATGAATATAAAAAAGGGTTACAAATTGTAACCCTTTTTTAGGCTTTACCCTCTACAAAATACATTTTGAGCTCACCCTTATTTTTTGCAGCTATCTCGCCCCTGTATGTGCATATGTATTGATCTTTCACAAGCAGATAGGTATCTTCAGAAATATTGATCCTGCCTGGTGCACCTGTTTGCTCCATACGTGCAGCAATGTTCACCGTATCACTCCATATATCGTAAGCAAATTTCTTCATTCCCACTATGCCAGCTACTACACTACCCGAATTAATACCGACTCTGACACTGAATGTGCGCTCACCCAGTTCTTTTTTCCGTGCCTCAGTATATGCTACAATCTCTATGGCTGCAGCTATTATTTCTGTTGCATGATTGGCATTCGGCAATGGCAGGCCTGATACAGCAAGATACGCATCCCCTACTGTTTTTATTTTTTCGATGTCGTATTTGTCAATGATATGGTCGAACGCTTTGAAGCAAGTATCCAGTTCGGCCACCAATTCTTGCGGAGACAACTGTTCTCCGACGAGCGTAAAGTCAACAAAATCAGTGAACATGACTGTTACATTATCAAACAACTGGGCACTCACTCTTCCGTTTTGCTTTAACTCGTCAGCAACCTCTTCGGGTAATATATTGAGTAACAATTGTTCTGAAACCTGCTTTTCCCTGCTTATAGAATCGCGGGCATGACTTATAAGTACATTGGCCTTCTTCTGATGCTGATAGCTACGGAAAATGAAAAATGACAGTAGCAGTAAGAGTAAAATAGCACCAAACCCGCTATATGTAAGTATTCGCTGCCTTTGCAATTGCAGTCTTGCTATCTTCTTTTCTTCGGCTACTTTCATACTATCAGCAAACTGTTGCCTGTCGAAGTATCCCTGCATATCAATTCGCGTAAGCTCCTGTATCTTTTTACGACTCAGCATACTATCTCTTAATGCAATATGTTGCTGGTATGTATGCAGGGCATCTGCAGTACGGTTCATCTTTTCGTAAGTTCTGCTAAGGGTGAGCAAAGCAGTACTTTCAATATCCATGGCACCTGTTTCTTTGCTCAGGGCTACAGCCTTTTTCAGATAACCGATAGCGTCGTCATACTTTTTTCGGGCTGAGAATATCTTTCCCATAGTAGTATAAACGCGAGGTAGTAGTATAGGCAGCCGCGGACTATCCCCCGTACCACTTGCTATTTGGAAAGCCTTTCCGGCGTAATAATCAGCAGAATCTAACTTATGCATACCCAAATATGTCTCGCCCAATTTGTAATATGTCTGTACCAGGTATTCGTCTCCTGTCGCTTCACTGGAGTTATTGAGTAACGTCTCTGCATTTTTGTAATTGGCAATTGCATTTGAATATAACTTCTTATTAAGATAGCAATCACCAATGCCCAAATTAGACAGCATATTAAAGGCTAATGCCTGCAGCTTCCTGTTCAATTCCTGAACTTCCCTGTAGCTTGCCTCTGCGCGTTCATAGTCAGGAATAGCAAAATAAATATTTGCTATCTGGTATTTTAGAGCTAACAATGTAAGAGTATCGTAAACAGTTGGTGTATCAGCTTCTACAATGTCCTGGTACAGCAGATTGTATGCTTTTTGATAATTATCCAGTGCATTGGCATATTCGCCCATATCCTGGTACACAACGCCAGTATTACCTAATGTTTGTATGATATTATCCCTGTCGATATCCAGGTCGATAATATGTTTGTAACAAGCCAGTGCTTTGCCATAATCAGCCATGTTTTTGTAACAATCAGCCATTTGATTATATGCTTTGAACTGGTATTGAACGTCTTTCTGTGCACGAGCTAATGCAAGGCTTTTTTCAGACCATTCAATAGCAGTTATGTAGTTCTTTCTACAATCGGAATAATAAAAACCAATTTTGTAACTGGCATTCATTATGCCCTTTTGGTATTCAGCTTTGCGTGAAATATCCAATGCATCTTCAAGGTAATCTAACCTCTGTTCGCATACAGCCCGGTAGCCCAACTCAATAAGCACATCTGCTTTTGCAGTATCTGAATGCGTCTTTGCCAGTTTGTGTTTCAGAGAATCGACTATGTGTTCCTGGGCCTTTGCAAATGATACCTCTGTGCAGTAAATCACTAAAGTTATTATCAATAAATAACGAGGGTATGAGGAGGCACTCATAAAAGGGTAAAATTTTGCAGATTGTATAAAATTAAAAATTAATTTGTATTTTGTTCAACTGATTGCCTATTTGAGGCAGAAATTTAAAGGACTGTTTTGTTTGAATGAAACTAATATAAGGGTTAATTAATAAACAAACGAAAGCATATGATAAAGTCAGTTTATAAAGGCTTGCTTGGTGCATGCCTGTTAATTCTTTGCACTGCTATAGTACGTGCCGAGGGAGTAGGATCTGCTAACGTAAAATTTGGCAGACCAACCAATAATCAAAGCGAATGTGAAGGTAAAGGTGTCTGTATGCTTACTTCAATTGGCACACAATCGGGCGAGGTGCCTGTTAAATTCACATTGACAGAAGACCCGACGAGTGGTTTTTATACGCTCACAATGCAGTTCAATATATCGTTGATGAGCAGTGCTGACCATGATTACCTGTACAGGTATTTCCTGTATTCAGACGGTGAGCCCAGACCACTATTTGCCTTTGATGGTGATTACACGTTTACCAACAAAGATCTTTGCCGTTCATTAGGTATAGATGTTGGTACTCTTACAATAACGCCTGAATCTGTGAGTGGACCACGCAATATTGAGAAGATAAAAGATTCTGAGATCAGGCTGACCTATGTTATGCCTATGCCCGGCAAAAAATAAGAAAATGAGCTAAACTGTAAACGGGTCAGCTCATTTATCACAAAAACCATGAAGTTAACTGCACTATATTATCGGGTTGCGATGGGTGTGTTGTTTATAATAACAGGAGATTTACGATATTCCTTGTCTGTACCGGGTAATATTGCTTGTATGTTTACTACATCTGAATAAGGCATATTGCCATTCATTTCTACTTTAGCTACCCTGTAGTAGGAATAATTCTGCCCCGCCAGGTCCATATCATATTTAATAGGCCTGATCGTGTTTGCTTTGGGTGCAATGGTTGTTATTACATGAAAGTGCTCATTATCATTGGTAGCCTCTACCCTGTAGTGTTGTACATTCACGTTCTTTTGGGCTGTGAAAGAAAGTATCTCCCTGTTGTTTTTTTTCTGTATGACTACATCAGTAAAGGCACAGTGTTGAGAATAAGTAGCTGTTGTACAGCAAATAGCGATAATAAAAATGATTGCTTGTTTTATCTGAAAAGAATTGATTTCCCGATGGCCAGATTGAACTCGCTGCAACTTTGGGAATATGCATGACTGATTAGTATTCATATCTGTGTGTGCAAAATCTGAACTTTTAAATACTCGTTTCATAATTGTATGTTTTAAGATGTTTAATGATCGTTTTGATAACGCAAAGATGAGACGAGAAAAGAGGGTATTTATGAGTAGAATGACCCGTTTTACGGTGTTTTATCACTGTTACTAATACAGTGAAAACACCCTTTTTTTGATATCGAAGAAATTACACCGTGTTTTCACGGTATAATGGCAGTATTAACACCTTATAATTATCCGTAACATATGAGTACTTTAGTTGCTCACTCAAAAACATATACTATTATGAAACAAACATTAATTGCATTACTAGCACTGTTAATGCTGGCATCCTGCGAACAAAAAGCCGAAGAAACTGGAAATGCATCAAAAACTTCTGCTGATAATACTATAAAAGAGGGAGAAGAACCTAGTTATTACAGTTTTACAGAGACAAGAACTGCAGCTGATACATTAATACAACGGTATCATGACACCTTGGTTGCAAGGGCAAACGCCTGTAACGGTCCCGATGACCCAAAAATAACATTTAAGGATCTGGCTCCCAAAACATCTTTTATGATTAATGCAAATATGTTGAGAGATTACTTAAATGACAGCACGAATGTAACAATGTTGAACGTTTACATAGCCCAAAAGAACACTACTGATGAATTGAAAATAATATTTATTGGTGCGGTAGATTCTGTTGGAACCGACGGTGACACTTTTTACGTTGAAAAGGCGATTCACAAAGCTAGTGACAATAATAACTACGTTTTAGATCATACTTTGCCTTGTCCCAAATGTGAAGAAAGAATAGCAATACTCGGAGGTAAAAACAAAGCACAATAGAAAATAGATGCAGGAAGCCCTTATTACAATATACTATGTCGTTATTGTTGTGGCAGCTATCGTCTCAATGCTAAAATACAAACAGTTGGATAAGGCATTACGTAGTATTTCAATATTGCTTTATCTGACTGTTCTGGCAGAGTCTTTATCATATATCTCATCAGGATTAGACGCCTACCGCATCAAGAATATTATCTATCATGTCTTTAGTATAATTGAACTGATCTTAGTATGCATGTTTTTTATTTTCTCAATTAGAGCTAAGTCTTATAAGCAATCCATACTTGCGGTTGTGATTGCCAGTTTTGCTATTGGTATACTGAATATCTACTTTCTGCAGCCAATATATACGCTTAATTCAAACATGCTTATGTTTGAAAGCTTTGTTATTATAACCATGTCCCTTTATTATATCTATTGGTTAGTAAAAAAGAATATCACAGGCAACTTTTTTAGCAACAGCCATTTCATCATTACTTTGCTATTACTATTACTGTGGAGTACTTCATTCTTTTTCTGGGCATTTATTGCTGTATTGTATAAAGAAGGTTGGGCATACACCGAAATTGTATCGTACACTCATCTTACTATTAATATTATTGTGTACCTGGGCATTGGTATAACCTTATTCTATAACTCCAGGAATTTATTAAATCATGATCACTAGCACCAAAGTTGCCATCGTTCTCATTTTCGGTTCATTAACACTATTAGTTTTTGTGCTGTTTATAATACTAATCCTTTTTGAATACCGTAAAAGACAAGTGCGCCATATCACCGAAAAGCTGGAGTTGAAGCATCGCTACCAGAATGAGGTACTGCAAACACAGATCGAAGTGCAGGAGCAATCGTTCAAATACATATCTGAAGAGATACATGATAACATTGCCCAGATGCTGAGCCTGGTGAAAATAAAAATCTACAAAACGGCAGGTAAAACGACTGATGAAAATGTACTGTCCGGATTGAATACCAGTACCGAACTGCTAAGCAAAACTATGGACGATTTGCGTTCACTCAGCCATATACTCAATGGTGGACTAGTATCTAAACTTACTCTTGAAGAAAGCCTGGAGAAGGAACTGGACTATGTGCGTGATGATGATATGCATGCAGAACTGACCGTAAAGGGACAAACCTATGATATAGGAGGTGAGAAGAAGTTACTGGCATTCCGGATTGTACAAGAATCAATAAATAATGCTATAAAACATGCTAAAGCACAAAACATAAATATTAGTTTAGTGTACAAAACAGACGGACTTATTATTTCAATTGCAGATGATGGGAAAGGGTTTGATACCGAACTGATGAAAGGTAGCAAAGGGTTAGGGCTGCATAATATGCAACTGAGAGCCAAAATGCTTGGGAGTATGGGTATAACTTCAGAACAGGATAAAGGCACAACTATTACAATAAACATCCAAACAAATGGGTAATACTATTAAAATAGCACTGGCAGACGACCATAATCTATTCCGCAAAGGCGTAGAAGAGTTGATAGAGGATTTTGATAATATGGAAGTGTTGTATAGTCTGCCTAATGGGCAAGAGTTGATAAACAGGTTGTCCAGTGCGAAAGTATTACCCGACGTATGCCTGCTGGACATTAATATGCCGCAAATGAACGGGTTTGAAACAGCTGCGGCTATTAAAGAACGTTGGCCTGACATTAAAATAATTGCTGTATCTGTATATGACTCAGAGTTCAATATTATAGGCATGCTACGCGCAGGTGCAGGAGGATATATTTTAAAAGATGCGCAACCGGATGCGCTAAAAGCTGCTATTGAAGGAGTATATAATAATGGGTTCTACCACTCTGAAATGGTAACCGGTAAAATACTACACCAACTCATCTCTCAACCTAAAGAGGTAAGCAGCAGTCAGCTGAACGAAAAGGAGATACAATTTTTGAAACTGTGCTGTTCAGAACTGACCTACAAAGAAATAGCTGATGAAATGGGTATCAGTCATCGCACTATTGATGGTTATCGTGATCAGTTGTTTTACAAACTGAACATTAAATCGAGAACAGGATTGGTGATGTATGCGTTGAAAACAGGTATCTCTACCCTAGATGCGTAATTTATGGTCTCAGCCAATGTTCCATTTCAGGGAAAAATTTTTCATTTCCACCGGTTTGCTCCGCAGTCATACCGAAACTTTCCAGTGTATCTACGCCAAAGTAGTTTCCATTGTGAAACTTGTTCATAATAACTTCAGAGCCACCACGGTACCCATCTTCATGAAAAATAACTTCAGGTGCTATATCCAGGTATTCGGCTGCAGCCCAGCTCCAGGCTATTGCTGCCATTTCAGCCTGGGCATTGCCTAAATCGCCGGTTACATCAGGACTGGTAACAACCATACGTTCATTTTCTTCAAGAACCGCTATATGTCCGGCTTCGTGCAACAGGTCTCCAGGAGTTAACAGCATGACCGTATCATACACAATATGTCCCTCTACTATATCTATACCCGGTACAAATGTATACTGGTCCACAATTCCCTTATCGCAAGGTATCCCTATATCATTAATAAATCCTGTGATCTTCTGTAGTAACTTCTCCTCACTCATGCACCTGCAAAGGTACTTATTTAATTCTGGCGCAGCCAATACTGCATTGCCGGATAAAGGATATCACCTCCGGTTCCATCGTGCTGACGCTCGTTTGTCATACCAAACCATTGCAACATACTTACACCAAAATAGTGTTCCCTTCTGAAGTTGTCGATAATATTATCAGCATCACCTTTGTATCCCTGATCGTGAAAAACTACTTCCGGGTCAATATCAAGGTGTTTAAGAGCCGCCCAGCTCCATGCAATCGCGGATAATTCAGCACCTCCTGGATCCAGGTCGCCGGAAACCTCCGGACTTGTCACATCTTTTCTATCCTGTTCTTTTAGCACCGCTATATGACCCGCTTCATGCAGAAGGTCCCCCGGACTTAATAATTGATCAGCATCATATACTATACCACCATTGATTATGTCTACTCCCGGTAAAAATGAATCTCTTTTTACAGAAGACGGCTTGCACGATATGCCAATTGAATTGATGAATTCAGTTATTTTATTTAACAGCTCAATATTATTAGTATTCTGTTCCATGTTCGTATTATTCAACATCCATGTTTTGTTCCATTTCTTTTGCTAATTGTAAGGCAGCATCCGTACCCATGTTTTTCAATTCGTTTATCATCATCAGCTTTTCATCTTTTGAAAACTGTTCCGGTACGGATATTCGTTTCATCGTCTCTTCATCGCAGGTTGTAAACAATTTGTGTATCCAGTCATTAACAACACAATCGACTACAAGATGTATCCTGTCAGTAACTCCATAATTAGCTAATCTGTGCTTCAGATTAAAGTTCATGTACCAACACTCTCCCACCTCCGGATATACAGGTTCTTCCTCAATGTAAAATTCAACCTTTTCATTTGTAATGAGTGGAACATGAATTCGGATCTCTCCTTCTTCATAACACAGGCCTTGGTCTATATGCTCATTTATTATCGCACCTGGCCTCAGGTTCAGCACTCTAACAGATGTCTTCTCGCATTGGAACATGTCTATGGCATGCCTGATATGCGGACAGAGTTGCATCAGTTCTGTATCGCGAAATGAAGATGCATTTACCTGAATAGCACTGGCATTTGTTATACTGCCATTAATTGAGCGTAATGGTATGGCTTTCCAATCGCCTGAATAATCATTCTGATTATAGTGTGGTAACCATGCCTCAGCAAGTGCTAAAACATCCTGCAGCATGGAAGTAGTATCAAAATGAAAAGGTAGTTTTGCGTATTTGATGAGTGTTTTCATAGCTTACTTAAATTATTACAAGTCTGTCCACATTCTTACCAGGTTGCTATATACCTGCAACAAAGCAATATTTTCCGGTCCGCTCAGGTCTTTTGCTGCAATGGCTTCCTGCAGCGACTGTAATTGAAAAAGTATCTCCCGTTGTGCAGTATCCTTAACTAACGACTGCATCCAGGTAACGGCCGCAACCCTTTCACCATCTGTAACAGGCCTTACACGATGCAACTTTGTTGTGGGGTAGATGATAGCACCACCTTTATTCAGTTTATACAAAACATTACCCCCAGGCATCTCAATTTCCAGTTCCCCGCCTGTATATGTAGCGGGATCGCTCAAAAACACTGTAATACTCAAGTCTACCCGGATCGTATATTCTATGGTCATAATGGGGCTATCTGTGTGCCAGCCATAATTCATACCATTATTATACTTGCTGATAATAGGTGGCAACACGGCTTTAGGCATAGCTGACGCCCTAATCAAAGAATTTTTTGATATAGCTCCGAGAATGAGCTGTTGTATGTCTCTCCTTGCGTTACTGCCCTGGGCCTGTAAATTGGTCTTTGCTTCTTTTGCAGCTCCGGTGGCTGTTTTCTTACCATCTTCGAAAGTAATACCGGAGAGCAGTTTGTCTATCTTTTCGAGTTCTTCATTACCTAACAAAGACTTTATTTCTAATATGGATGACTGCATTCGTATCATAGTGATTGTACTTTGGATAAAAATAGCAATTCAGTTGATATAGTCGTTTATTTATGTAGATGATTTTATGGCAACCCACCCCCCAAAAAAAACAGGACCTCATTTACGAAGCCCTGTTTTGTTTACAAGAAATAAATTGTGCTTTGGTTAAAGTGTACCCCTGCGGGCCTGTTCTGCTTCTATTGATTCGAACAACGCTTTGAAATTGCCTTTACCGAAAGATTTGGCTCCTTTACGTTGAATGATCTCAAAGAACAATGTTGGTCTGTCTTCTACAGGTTTTGTGAATATCTGCAAAAGGTAGCCTTCCTCATCACGATCGACCATGATACCTAACTCTTTAAGTATCTTCAAATCTTCTGCTATATCACCTACCCTGTCTGCCACTGTATCGTAATACGTACCAGGAACATGTAAAAACTCAACACCTCTTCTCCTCATTTCTGATACTGTAAATACAATATCATCAGTAGCCACTGCTATATGCTGGCAACCCGGGCCTTCATAAAAATCCAGGTATTCTTCTATCTGCGACTTTTTCAAACCGGCAGCCGGCTCATTTATCGGGAACTTGATACGACCATTACCATTGGTCATCACCTTACTCATAAGCGCAGTGTATTGAGTCGAGATATCTTTATCATCAAAGGTTACCAGGTTGGCAAAACCCATTACGTTAGCATAAAACTCAGCCCATTTGTTCATCCCCCCCAGCTCTACATTTCCTACCATGTGGTCGATATATTTCAACCCCATTGTGCCGGGATTATACTCAGATTCCCATTTCACAAAACCAGGGAGGAAAACACCATTGTAATTTTTGCGTTCTACAAATATGTGTACTGTTTCACCATAAGTATGTATACCAGCCCGCATTACTTCACCATGTTCATCTTTTTCTACTACCGGTTCAAAATATGATACCGCACCACGTTTAGTAGTTTCCTCATAAGCTTTGCGTGCGTCATCTACCCACAAGGCAATAACCTTTATGCCATCACCATGTTTCTTTATATGTTCAGATACCGGATTGTCAGACCTTAACGGAGTTGTAAGTATTAGTTTTATCTTATCCTGTTTCAGTACATACGATACCCTGTCACGCAATCCTGTTTCAAGCCCTGCATATGCAAACGATTCAAAACCAAAAGCGGTTTTATAAAAATGTGCAGCCTGTTTGGCATTACCCACATATAATTCCACATAGTCAGTGCCATTTATCGGCAGAAAATCCTGAGCTTTATCAAATATTTTCTCAAGCCCGTAGTTGTAGTTGGTGGCTTCTTTTAATGTTGATGTGTCCATATTTGAAAGTTTTTATGTTCCTTAAGAATATTATGCTTCTTCAGGCAACCATGATCTATAGTAATCTCTGACTTCTATATTCATGGCTTCCTTGGTAATCATCATCGGCTGGAAAGGATCTATCATCACGGCTAGCTCTTTCGTCTCTTTTTGCCCGATACTCCTTTCAATAGCTCCGGGGTGAGGACCGTGCGGTATTCCCCCGGGATGAAGTGTTATTTGTCCCTTTTTAATGTTGTTCCTGCTCATAAAATCACCATCGACGTAATAAAGTATTTCATCTGAGTCAATATTACTGTGATGATATGGAGCCGGGATTGCATCGGGATGATAGTCATATAAACGAGGTACGAATGAGCATACCACAAACCCAGCACTCTCAAAACTCTGATGTATAGGTGGTGGCATGTGTATACGGCCTGTCAAAGGCTCAAAGTTGAAAATTGAAAAAGTATATGGATAATGATAACCATCCCAACCCACAACATCAAAGGGATGATATAAATACACATAAGGAAATATCATTCCTTTTTTCTTTATAAGTATATCAAACTCTCCCTTTTCATCATTAGTCTCAAGATTCTGCGGGCGCTTTATATCACGTTCACAAAACGGAGAGTGCTCCTGCATTTGCCCGAAGTCGTTGCGGTAACGTTTGGGTGTGTATATTGGGGCAAATGACTCTACATACAATATTTTGTTCTGCTCACTGTCAAAATCAATTTTATAAACCGTACCTCGCGGAATCACAATATAGTCGCCGTATTTAAATGGCAACTGACCATACATGGTGTGTAATATGCCGCTACCCTCGTGAATAAACAACAATTCATCTGCATCAGCATTTTTAAAAAAATACGGGGTAGACTTTTTAGGGGCTGCAAGTCCTATATGCAGACTGCTGTTTACAAGCAATGTTTTACGACTTTCTAAATAATCGTTGACGGACGGAATATCTGCTCCCAGGAAACTCATGGCATTGAGGCTATTGTCCAGGGCTATTTCCGGCTTAACGGAATACGGCGCACCCTTTTGCTTAACACATGTTGGCGGATATATATGATATACCAACGAAGAAAGACTGGAAAAACCCTGCGTTCCTACTAACTCTTCCTGGAGCAATTTACCTTCGCCATCGCGAAACACTACGTGTCTTTTGTCAGGAATGTTACCTAGAGAATGATAAAAAGGCATCGCTTATACTAAATGTTTGGGCAATGCTATGACAGTTTTCAAGCATATTACATGACTTTAGTCACTGTATATGATGACAAAACTCATAAAAAGATAATGAAACTATTGTCAGCCACCCCATCCTTCCCTGTCCAGGCTGCGGTACTGTATAGCCTCGGCAAGGTGTTCCGGCTTTATTTCCTCGCTGCCTTCGAGGTCTGCAATAGTGCGCGATACTTTGAGTATCCTGTCGTAAGCACGGGCAGACAAGTTAAGCCTGTCCATAGCTGTTTTCAGTAATGTTTGACCTACAGGATTGATAACACATATCTCCTTCAATAACTTGCTGCTCATCTGCGCGTTGCTGTGTATGCCTTCGTTGCTTTCAAAACGCCTTGATTGTATCTCACGCGCTTTTATGACACGTCCTCGAACTGAGTCGCTCTGTTCAGAAGTTTTTGAAGATGATAGTTCGTTGAATGAAACGGGAGTTACCTCCACATGCAGGTCTATCCTGTCTAACAAAGGGCCTGATACCTTGTTCAGATATCGCTGTACCATCTGTGCAGAACAAGTACATTCTTTCTCAGGATGATTGAAGTAACCACAAGGACATAGTTGCGTTGGGCTTTTGGCAAAACAAGATTTCAATTGAAAATCAGTTGGTTATCTGTAAATCTAATCATTTAGGCGATCATATTAAAGTAAGACGCAAGTATTTAGGCTTGTTCCAAAAAGACGTTGCAGAGATAATTGGAGTATCAGAGGATTCTGTTACCTATTGGGAGAATAAAAGAAGTGAGCCACAAATCAGACATTATCCTAAAATCATAGAATTTTTAGGTTACAACCCGCATTCAACTAGTGCGGCTTCTCTGGGTTGTAGAGTCTATCAATATAGAATCAAAAACGGATTGAGTATAAAAACTCTTGCAGCGAAACTAAAAATTAATGAAAGAACTTTAGCCTCTTGGGAGCACGGTAATAATCTACCTCAATCAAGTAAGTTAGATGATCTATTAAAGTTGATATAGAATGATACGTCAAAAATTGGCTTTTTGTCTATTCTCTTTCCTCGGGGTATAAATAATAGTAGAGCTCATTACTGCTTTCTTGTAACTTATTTCGAAGTTCAACAAGGGTATTTTCATCTTTAGTATTTCTTATTTCTTCTCTTATATCAAGATAATTTTGTATTTCATTTTTAATGTCGTTGTCTTTTTCATCAAATGAATCAGAATTAACGAACTCCGTATACTTTTTAATTAATTCGGGATATTTGCTTGCACCATTGTTTCGTATCTCTTCGACTACTTTTTTCATAAATTCATCCTGAAAAGCAGCAGTATGTTTAGGCTCAATACTCCTTATTATTTCATAAGTGTCAGCTTCCGCAGCACGTGATGGGTATGTACTAAGGTACTCCTGATAAACTAGAAAAAGTTTATCATATTGGTTAGGTTGAATATAGTCAAAGTACCGGCTTAACCACTTCATTGGCTTAACTGTTCCTTCCCACGACCTATCGTTTTCCCATTTATCAAAGATGTAATTAATTATCAACCCTTTTGTTTTATCTGAAAGAGTAGAAGTAGTTATTTTCAATTGGTAATCTAAGAGTTTATTTATCTGATTATTATCGTTTGTAAGGATAGTATTCCGAACCTCTTCATCATAATCATCTGAAGCAACTTGTTCATATTCTTCAACCGTATCTCTTAATGGGGTTGGTATAATATCAAACTCTATCATTAATTCAATAACTAAACTTCCATCTATAATCTTTATGTTATCCTTCATATCTGCCAAATAGGGGAATTCAAAATTGGCATCACTTGTGTGACCTTGAGAATTAATAAAGTATACGTAGTTAGGGAACAGTCCTGACTTACCTTTACCTCCGGGGAAAGGAACTTTAAATGCTCTAACTAATTGGTTAGCGAATTCTGTAACATTTGTTGCTCGTACTTGCTGTGCTTTAGCCTGGACTGCTATGTATTCGTTATCATAGAAAAGTTTTACATGCCTATAAAATATGAGGTCTTTACCATGCTCACCTGGTCCATGGGTATTTCTGCGAAATAATATATAACCATTCTTACTGAAAAGTGGGATTACTACTTCATCAATAAAATCATCTTCACCTACGGAGTCAAGATATTCTCGAATCTTAATCCTATTGAATGCGTTATTTGCAATCATTTTGAATAGTTTTATTATTGAATATTTGATTCAATTGCGCATTTCATCTAATATCGCAATTGTAATGTCTACTCGTATCTTTATTCTTCTAAAGATAATAGAAGTTAACTGTTGTCTAAAGATTATTAGAAGGTAACTAAATCAAAAAAAATGTCTCCTCAAGAACTAGCTCAAATAGAGAACGAAATATTTACAAAACTTGTAATTGATGAACTAAAGAAACAACGTGCTGAAGGAATTACTGACTTTTTACTTGATAAGTACAGCATTGATCAAATTACTCGTGATAAAGTGAAAAAATTTATTTCTGAAGACTCCCAAAACTCGTGATAATCTACGTTTAAAATATATGCAGTAATTTTATAGTGAGCTAAACAAGAACAGTGCAATATGGTAACAATAGGTGTGCCTGGTATTACGATAAAAGACCTTTTAGAGAAGGGTATTATTTGTGATGGTACTAAAGTGTTCTCAAATTCATCGAATATAGAAGGAACAATACAATCTAATGGAGACATTCAAATCGAAATAAAAGGCGTAACACGCATTTTCCCGTTTCCAAGCGGGGCCGCAAGAGCGGTTGAGGGCAAAAGTCTGAATGGTTGGATTTATTGGAAAATATATGATTCTGATACTCAAAGTTATAAAGAGTTAGATTTTTACCGTAAAAAGTATCTACAAAAGCACAGTGATTAAGGTGATCCTTTCCGACACCGTAAATGTGCTAATATAAAGGCATAGCTTCAGTATTGACACGGTGTTGGTATCTTTTTATATCTAACCTATCACTTCTGAGTAAATAAGGTTATATTTTTATCCAAATATTAGCATTGATATTTTCCTAATATAATAGTAAATGAAAGATTTGAAACCATATTTAGATAGTGTAATTGAAGGGGACTGCTTAGACGTAATGAAAAAAATCCCATCAAAATCAATCAATATGATTTTATGTGATTTGCCTTATGGTACTACTCAAAACAATTGGGATAGTGTTATACCACTAGATTTATTATGGAAAGAGTATGAGAGAATAATTAAAGATAATGGTTGTATTGCATTAACTGGACAAGGGCCATTTACTGCAAAATTAATCTTGAGTAATGAGAAAATATTTAAATACAAGATTGTTTGGATTAAATCAAAGCCAACAAACTTCCTAAATGCAAAGAAACAACCACTACGAAAACATGAGGACATCTGCATTTTCTATAAGAAACAACCAACCTATAACCCTCAAATGACTCAAGGCGCTGCCTACGATAAAGGGGTTAGAAAAGACCAATATTCTGGAAGTTATGGCGATTTTAAACCTAGACATGTAAAGAGTAACGGTGAACGATATCCTAATGATGTTTTATTTTATGAAGACGATTTTGTTTATGTAAAAACTGCTGAATCGGAAGGGGAGGTTGTACACCCTACTCAGAAACCAATTGAGCTAGGAAGATACTTAATTAGAACTTTTACTAACCCAGGTGATGTTGTACTAGACAATGCATGTGGAAGTGGGAGTTTTCTCGTATCAGCAGTGTTAGAGAATAGAAGATTTATTGGGATTGAGAAAAACGAAGCGCCTCTATTATTCAAAAAGAAAAAGATTGATTTAATCAAGGTTTGCAAAAAGAGGATTATTGAGGCTCGCAAAAGTTTAGTGAAAGAAAAAATTGACTCTATCCTTGATACAGAACATGAACAAGAAATTGCCAAAAAAGTCAGAACAGAACTTTATAGAAAAGTCATTAAAGACACACCACTTGAAAACGGTTTATTCGATAAGTCATATGATGCTTTGCGATTAAAAACTATCCTGAACTACCTATAAAAAATAATATGTCACCAAGAATTAACATCAATGAAAGAAGCTGGGGAATCGACCTTATTAGTGAAATAAATCTTTTCCTAAGAAACAAAAACATTACAATAAAAGCTGCCGGAGGTGAAAACACTCTAAGAGGCGCTGCCAATAGTTTGTTCCCTGATGTTTTATTATTTTCTGACACAGCTAAATCAGGCATATTACAAGGTTGGGAACTTAAAATGCCTGACACTTCAATTAATGACGATGAATTTATACGTAATGCTAGTAAGAAGGCAAGACTACTATCATTAAATAGCTTTCTATTATGGAATGTGAGTACAGCTAAGTTGTATTTACTTGATGGAGATGAGTACGTTGAGCATACAACCTGGAACATTGAGGGTAATGTTATTAGAACAAGGCAAGATGTTACAGAGCATAATCAGGCATGGAAAGATTTACTTGAAAATATTCTTCATGATTTAAACGATCTCTTCTCTAATGGAACAATTGCTCGTAAACGTCTTGTAGAAAACCTCTCTTTTTCTGCAATAACAGAAGTAATATTAGAGAATAGTAATGGTACTGCTGAAGAACTGAAGACTGCAGAAAGAAGTAGTAGAAACTTCAGAGCAGAAGTTGATTATTGGTGGAGAGCTGCTAAGGCCGATTACAATGATGCAAGGGACAAATATCTCACACTATCTAAAGTTGTTTTAACAAACTGGGTAGTGAAATTTTTATTTGCTAATATCTTAAAAAGAAACTTTAATGATGCAAGACAAGTTGAGGCGATTGAATTTGGCACTTCTGTAACTGAAGGAATTGATTTATTTGAACGAATATCGTCAACTTGTAACTTTTGGAATATTTTTAGCAGGCATCTTGGACAAGAATATATTTCTACTGAAGCTTGGGGGCAACTTGTACAAATAAATGACTTCCTTAAAGATATTAACCTTGAGAGTATTGATGTAACGGTACTACAAGAGTTATTACAAACCTCTATATTAAGAACTGCCAGACGTACTGCTGGTCAATTTTCAACACCTGAAAAATTAGCTGAAATATTAGCTAAACTGACAGTTGATGATGTCTCAGGCTTTGTATTAGACCCCTGTTGTGGTACAGGTACGATTATTAATCAAGCGTACAAGCTAAAACTACAATACAATTTAAACGATCAAGATTCCATCGCAACAACGTGGGCATCAGATAAGTATGCTTTCCCATTACAATTAGCAACCTTGCTATTATCTCGTCCAGCAAACTATGGACAAATATTACGGATTTTTAGAGAAGATGTAACAGATTTAGAAATAGGAAGACAAATCAGTTTCATTAATCCAGGGGATGGCTCTATAGTAGAGCTGGAGTTACCCCAATTTAATTACATAGTTTCAAACCTACCATTTGTCCAACAGGAAGATTTAAAAGTCCTAAATCCTAATGTTAAATCAATCAACGAATGGATTATAGAACAGACTGGAGAAAATGTTGAATTGTCTGGCAAAAGCGATCTTTACGCATACATCCCGTTTTACCTACATAAGATACTAAGTGATAATGGTAAAGTAGGACTTATATTGTCAAATGCTTGGCTTGGGACGTTATATGGCGAAACCTTTATTAAGCTCCTGCGCAAGTTTTATGATGTTGAAGCTGTAATTGTTAGTGGTAGAGGGATATGGTTTAAGAATGCTGCAGTCGTTGCATCAATACTAATACTAAACAAGAAAAGCCCTAATCAAGAGAACAATATAAATACAAAGTTTTGTACTCTAAAGGTTGACATTGATAGTAATACTGATACTAATGATATTCTTAATCCAATAATCTTAAATGCTAGCGATGATATCGTTGTAGTTCAAGAATATTCTTCTGAACAAATTGCTTCATTTATTGATTTAGGCTTGCCCTGGAACTCACATTTTGCTGACTTAAATTGGATTTTAGAGATTCAGGATAGACTTAAGCCAGTTACAGATTATTTTTCAATAGGAAGAGGAGAAAGAAGAGGCTGGAATGCAATGTTTTATCCTAATGCACAACACGGAATAGAGAATGAATATATTAAGCCAGTACTTAAAAATCTACGAAGCACTACATCATTGACTGCAATACCAAATAAGATTGCATTTTCATGTTCAAAAACAATAGAAGAGCTAGAGGATTTAAATCACAACGGAGCTATTGCATGGATTAGAAGTTTTGAAAATCAAAACAATAATACTGGAGAACCGTTACCAATATCACTTAGACGTGCCAATCACCAATGGTATGAAATGAAAACCGATACTCTTGCTGACTTCGTAGCAAATATCAATTATGATAGGTCATTGTTTATTGCTCGATTAGCTGAAAGATCATTTGTTGACCAACGAGTTATTCCCCTAATAAAAAGAGAAGATTATTCTGAGCTAGAATTAGACTTTTTTCACGCATTACTAAATAGCACATTTAGTATGTTTTTCATTGAAGCTTTAGGATTTGGCAGAGGAATGGGTGCGCTTGATTTAAATTCTGTTCGATTTAAAAGTAGCTTTAAGATTCTTGATCCTGACCTTATAGACGAAGATGCAAAACAAAGAGTTGTAGAATCTTTCAGACCATTAACTAATCGCAATAGACTCCCATTACTTGATGAACTTAATAACCCTGATAGAGTTTTGTTTGAACAAACTCTCTTACGTGAATATAATTTAGAGGATTACTGGGAACCCCTATATCAAGCGCTAACTACATTATACTCGATACGATTTGCAGTAAATGATTAGTTCGATTCTAGAAATTAATTACATTTCTAATAAATTCTTTGTAAGTATCGACATTATCCAACTCAGGTAGTCTAATTACTAAACTCTTACCAGTAACTAGTCCGGCTGAAGTCGTTTCAATTGATTCTAGTTTCCCGTGTTCTCTTTCTCCAGTTGGGTAATATAAGCAGATGAACTTTTTTGCTGGCCCAATAAAATTATTAAGGATTGCTAATCTATTATATTTTCTTCCATCTGGGCTAGGGTAATAGTTTGATAGTTTCTGATTTTCTATTGGGGTAGATAAATTATGTTTTTTAAATTCAATTACATTTTCGACAGCTAGGCTCTCTGTATTAAATATTACAATATCTACGTCGCCTGGGTATAGACTGTCTGTTTTTGACAAGAGGCATTCAAGTAGGGATGTTCCATACATGAGACCTTTTCTTCCTATTGTTACTGGCCCACCAGAATATTCTCTAATTTTGTTTTGTAAGTCAGTAAGCGTGATAACTTCAATATTATAATTAAGTACAGTGTCCTTTAGGTTAATACTAACAATAAATAACTTGTTTCCTGCGCTACTCCAATTAGAGTCATTGTACAAAATATATTGCAGTTGAATATTTTTATGTTCACAGAATTTACAAAATAAGACTAGGTTTTCTTTACCCTCAAAGCGGATAAGCTCATTAAAAATATCTTCTGATTTAGGATTCCCATTGTCTATTAATTCATCTGGCGAAATTGTAAGTAGTCTTTTAACCCAGGCAACGGGTGTGAGCATTCCAGTCTGCCAATTAATAAAAAAATCAAAAGAAACTCCAAATAATGAATGTTCTAATAAGAGGTTATTATTAAACCAGTTTTCAGGTGTTCCTGTTACAGTATTTTCCTTGGGTAATTTTGCGCGATCACTACATGATGCTAGAAACGGCTTTTTAAACATCTGAGCTTATTTATGGTGAATGTTCTAAGCTCAAAATATAAATTATTTGTCTAATGCAGGTAAAAAGGTATTCATTCCAACAAGTAAGCAATTATTTCGCCAAACCACTGTAATACTTTTTCAAAGACTTACAGTGCCTTTCACAGAGTTCAAGGAACGTTTGTCATAATTCTTGCATTTACGTGTTCTCATTCATGACAGCTCTTATGTCCAGGAAACCATTTATTCATTCACAGCCTACCGGCTCACTACAATGTAGAATTAGTTTCCTGTCCATTCTCTGTCTGTCGTTTGTGCTCGCCTGCGCTACCAATGCCTGCGTTTCAGTTGTTAGCTGCTCATACCAGCCCTTATTTACATGCCACGCTAACAACTTACACTGTGTGGACACACATTTGTAATGTTTAACTGTCCACCCCAGTCATTGGTGCTCGCACCTCATTTACTCACTTTGGTTCGTGTATTCGGTTGTCTGGCTCGCGTTTACTTAGTACTGATTTTACAATTCACGTTTTCTAACCCTCTAAGGACTAGTTCAGATTCCATATCGCTACAAGCATTTTTAGCAGTTTTTCTTTTAGCATCTGAAAGCTGTTGTGTTTCAATTCCAGTAGAACCAAATGTGCATGTACAAACCCAATCCTTTTTACAGGAAGAAAGAGAAACTATAGTAAGTACTAGTAGAATTGTTAATTGACTAATTTTCATGTTTTAGTTTTTATTGTTGTTCAATAACGCAGACTGTATTTTGTGGCCCAGGCAAGTGAGCATTCTTGATGCTCTCTTCTTTTTCTTTGCATTTTCTTTCTGCTTCATCTTTTGCGGTCTTTTTATACTCTTCACCTCCAAGTGATTGTTTGCCGAAATATGGTGCTTCGTATGAACAGAGGCAATACCAATCCTTTTTGCAGGCAGAAAGGCTAATAGTAAAAGCAAAGAGTCCAATTATGTATATCCTTTTCATTTATTGAATTTTGTTCTATACAAACTTATATAAAATAAGTCATTACTTCCCTATGGGGAAGTGTTAATTTTTGTGTGCATTTATACATTACCGTCTCAAAGGCGTAATGTGTTAACAAACATTGATAAATATATAATAGATAAAGTACGAGAGAAGCGACTTGAGAAAGGGATTTCACAAGCACAGCTTGCCTTTGAACTTGAACAGTCTAATAGCTTTATAGCAAAGGTTGAAAGCGGGAAGTATGATAAAAAGTACAATATGGCTCATGTAAACCGCATTGCGCAGATCTTAGAGTGTGATATTTGGGATATAGTTCCTCAGAAACCAGTCAAATAAAAAAGCCCGGTATATAAATACCAGGCCATGTGAACACATTTAACCCATGTCGCCTTTATTATTATCGTCTGAATCTCCTAAAATATAATCTACTGCCTTTTGCGCTGCACTACTGGCAGAAAAGATGAAGCGTCTGTCATTCTTCAGTACTTCAAGCCAACCGCCGATATACGCAGCACTTTGCTCAAATTCATCAACTATCCCTACATGGGATTGCAGGAAGCATGAACCTATTTCGGCTACTAACTCTTCATGTGAGTAATGAGTAACGCCAAACTCAGACATTTGGATAAGGTCTTTCCTATTACACCTACTAGAATGCCCTGTGCTGTGTACTAGCTCATGGAATAGCGTAGAGTAATAGGAATCATCAGTATTGAAACTTGCTTGTTTGGGCATATTAATAAAGTCCTTGAGAGGGTTATAGTATGCCCGTTGTTCTTTATGCTGAATACGTGGGCAGTTCGGAATATTATTCACTAATACCTTACAAGCAACATTAGATGTTACTTCACGATCTATTTTGGGTACATATGATTCGGGTATTCCGTCACATTGACCGATATTAAAGACAGTATAATATCGTAACATCGGCTTCTTTTTGTTCGTATTCTGGTCATCTTCCTCTACTTCTATTTCTGGGAAATTCCAGAAAACAACTAAGTGGGGCTTCTCATCAGGTTTGATTGCACCTCCAATTTCGTTTAGTTGTTTTGAAGTTAGAAAGTAGTTGTTCTCATAACCAAGCATAGAAAGGAGCATAGTATTTATCCCTCTGTATGGTCGTTTTGAAATGAGATTGGTAGGTATTCCAGCACCAACCCAAGGTTTTCTCCACGGAGCAGTACCCGTGTTTAATTGTTCAATGATCTTGTCAGTGATGATGGCATAAACATCTCTTCGAGATTTAGTTTGTGTAGACATACATAATATTTTTTTGTGAAAGAAAATGATTGCTTATGTCTAGCCTAAATGAATAATAAAAGAGAACACAGGTGTATGTTTTTGCCTAATTCGGCAACTGTTTGAGAAAAACAAAATGAGGCTTCAAGCCCCATTCTGTATGCAATATGCACATGCCGTTGCTTCAAACAATTTTTCATAGTGCAACTTGTTTGTGCAACTCTTTTTTTCAATGTATGGTTCCAACTCTGGGTAGAAATTAAGTAGTTGTTTTGCGAGTTCTGCTTTGTTTACATCTTTTGTGTTACAGTAGCACTCTTTAATTTCAGATAAGGTCTTGTATATCGGCTGTATATCTCTTTGTTCACAAAGGACATTTATTGCTCCGACTAATTGTATGTACGGATTTGATACTGGTAGGTCGTCAGGTATCTTGATGACTACACTTGTTGCTTGGTTGTTATCAATCCATTTTTGTATTGCATTGATAATAGAATCAAGTTTTTCTGCCGACCACTTTTTGGGAAAGGACATTAGTTGCCATTTAATTAATCTTCTGTCACTGAGTACAACTATTCCAGTAAATCTTGTACCAGGACTAATCCCTACGGTTACCATATCCTTGAACTAGTGAGGTGTATAGTGCGCCTCTGGACTTCCTGATTTTGTGAGCAGGAATCGCCAGAGCTTTCATTAACTTGTTTCTTAGGTACTCTTCAGAATACATGGTTACCATTTTTCGGTGAGATTGAAGAGAGTCCATATCATCAAGTGTATGAGCGATTTCTAAAGCTAATTTTTCTTGTTGTTGAGTAAGATGCATAATAGTAATAGGAGAATTAGGCTAATAGTGTTGAAAACTTGTTGCGTTACGCTATACGTTTATTTAATAAAACGTATTACGCACGTGACTGAATAACTTATGGCCCATTAGCTCTTTTCCTATTAATAATCTTAGTGAGCTCCTTTTCATATTCTTTTCCAAGCTCATAATAAAGCTCATCAATCAAAGTTTTATAGAGTTTCGACAACTTGATAAGATACTCACCGCTTGGCATGGTTATACCTCGCTCCCATCTTGAAATCATTGCAGTGTCGTGGATACCCAAAATTGCGGCTACTTCTTTTTGTGTGTAGCCGGCAAGTTTTCGATATCTCCACAACCTGTTTGGGATTCTTTTTTTAGTGGAAGCCATAGTGGTAACGTACTTAATTGATAAAGAATCGGGTAGTCGGTAAAAATTGCTTTAATAAGCAAAAGAAAAACCGCAGTGAATTGCGGATGGGGAACGGAGTAAAACACTACTCATCATATTTTATATGAGTTATAGATTATCTAAAGTATTTTTTTGTGGAAACTATATTACGTTAAGTGGATGTTTCTGTATCTGTGATCGTAAATGTTCTGCGCTTGCAGATAAATAAATTGTAGTTGTCTTAATGTCACTATGACCCATCATTTTTGACAAGCTGTATATGTCACAACCTCCCTCAAGCATAAGTGTTGCAAATGTGTGCCTGAGCATGTGCGGGGTTACATAAACCCTTGAAGAAGTTCTAATCAACTGAATTAAGTGTTTCAGACCATTAGGAGTAAACCCTACATTTCTATTTGATGATGCAAAAAACTCAGGACAGGTCTTTTTCAAACTATTTCTCTCACTAAGATACCTTTTAAGGCTTTGAGCCAAAGGATAGCTTATAGGCACCATCCTATCTTTCATGCCCTTGCCCTGGCGAACAAAGAGCGTGAAGTTATCAAGGTCTACATCTGTTAGGTGTAATGATAGAAGTTCTTTCTGACGTAACCCGGAATACAGAAAGGTAGCAAGTATGGCATGGTTGCGAGCACGGATAAAACTGCCATGCCTCTTGGCATATGGGTAATTGTAAATAACATCTAACAGTCTCTGTGCGGTATGTTGTGTTAACTTCTTGGGGAGTCTCTTTTCAAGTTTTGGCTTTTCAATACTCTCAACTGGATTTACTTTTAGAAATCCTCTTGTCATGCACCACCTAAAAAAAACTAGTAGGGAAACGTGGTAAGTATGATAGGTTCGAGTAGACCAATCACGATCTATTCTCCCTAAATAGAAAAAGTTGAAGACCTTATCTTGGGTTACCTCTGATATTCGACCTATTCCAGTTAAACGAGAAAATAACTCTATTGTTCCTCTATATCTTCTTATGGTTGCTTTCGTATTTCCTTTGATGGCTGTTGCATAATCAAAAAACTCCTCAGCCAATATGTGTATATCCATACAATCTCTAACTATCTCCACTCATTACATATCTCCCGACCTCATCAGTTTCTGGTGCGGTCACGAGAGGTCACATTTCCTTGCACAAATCTTGAAAATCCGTTACACTGCCTGGGTATTTTTTATGGGCCCTTAGCTTAGCTGGTAGAGCGCCTCATTTGCAATTACGGTCTCAAGCCATAATCTGTGTATGCACTTAATTACCAAGCCCATCTCTTTAAATTTGCTGAGTTAGTCAAGTTCATATGCACGACCACCTCATTTAGCTCCAATTTGTAAAAAGTAAGGATAGTTCTAATTAACTTATAACTAATCCGACCCAGTAAGTATACCATTTACAAAGTCATGGGTTCAAGCATGATTTAATACATCAACTTCGATATATCCTTCTGTAAATCGCGTGTTTGTATTCCACGCAAGTATGTCAAGGTCATATCTAAGCTGTTATGACCCAGCAGTTTCTGAATTTTAACTGCGTTTACATTCTTCTTTGCAAGTGAAGTTGCAAATGTGTGACGGAATTGGTGTAAATGAAATTTCACCCCTGATTTTTTTGAAAGTGAATCAACCCAATGTTTAAGACCATGGGAAGTTAAACCACGATCCCTATTAGCGGAAACAATAAAAAACTGGGTTGTGTATTTACTTTTTTTTCGTATCTCTATAAAGTCATTCAATTGTATCTGTAACGTTGGGTGTATTGGTATATGACGCATTCTCTTTGATTTAGATGTTTGCCCTCTTATAGAAATAAGCAATTTATCTAAATCAATGTCTCCACATTCAAGAGATAGAAGCTCCCTTCTACGTATTCCACAAAATAATAGTAAGCTCAACATAACTAAATCTCTGCGTAATAAAAGTACATTATGTGAATACAAAGTAATTGCTGAATATATTTTTCGGATAGCTTCTTTAGATAGTTCTTTGGGAGTAAATTCTGGGTTATTTGGTTGTCTAATTTTTGATAGCGGATTGCTTGTTAAATATCCACGTCTCTCTAGCCAGTTAAAGAATACACTTAATTTATTCCAATAAGTAAGTATAGTCGTAGTTTTTACACCTTCTTTTGTACAGTGACCTACAATACGTTGACGAGTTTGAATTCGTTTGAAAAACAATACAAGCATTTCCTCAGTAAGGTCATTAGCTTTGACAACTTCTGGCATGAGTGAAATAAAAAGGGAAAATACTTCGCTATATCCTTTTATAGTACTCGGACGAAGATTAGATATGTATTTACAATCGGAGATGTACTTTATAAAGAGATCTCTCAATTGTCTATTCTTAGGCATTATATATAGTCTATAAAATATTTGCTACGGTGGTAGGAGGAAGAAATTGCTTAACAAGGCAATGATCAAGACTTTGTGGTTGTGTATTAATAAGGGATGTCCTAATTTCATCACAATAAATGTATAATAATCATACTCTATGAATACTGTTGCTATTAACTTTGAAAACTGCTACGGGATAGGAAAACTATCTCATGACTTTGATTTTAATAAAACAAACACTTTTCTAATTTATGCACCTAACGGGACAATGAAAACGTCCCTTGCTAAGACACTACGATATTTCACAAATGAAAAAGTAGCTACTCCATGCGACCAAATTTATACCGATAGGGTTTCAAAATATGAAATGAAAATCAATGGAGTAGGCTATAAAAAGGGAGAGGAAGATAACATATTAATTATTGACCCGGAGGTAACAAATTATGACGCCTCAAACAAAATCAGTTCATTTCTCGCAAGTAAGGAATTAAAAGAACGATTTGATAAAATATATGAAGAATTAGACAAGCAGAAAGCTGAATTTATTAAGAAGTTGAAACTAGTATCAAAAAGTAACGACTGTGAATCTGAAATAATCTCAACTTTCAAAACCACAAGCAACGAAACTTTTTTTGATGTTCTTGACAGAGTCATGCCTAGCCTAAAATCAGATTTACCCAAATATTCTTTTAGATATAATGACATCTTTGATAGTAAAGGAAATGTTCAAAAATTTTTAGCAAAACACCAAGATGACCTAAATACCTATGTAGAGCATTATGAATCACTAATTTCAAAATCGTCTTTCTTTAAGAAATCAGACAATAGCTTTGGCACATATCAAGCAGGACAAATATTAAAATCAACTGAAGATGGTTCTTTCTTTGAAGCTGGACATAGTCTTGACTTAGAGGGGGATATCAAAGTTGCTTCAGCCAAAGACTTAAAAAGCTTATTAGAAACAGAAATTGCGAAAATTGTAGATAATCAAGATTTAAAAAAGGTATTCGACAAGGTAGATAAGGCTATTGGGTCAAATTCTGAACTTCGTGTATTTCAAAAAGCGATAGAGCAGGATAATCTATTACTTGTTGAGTTAAAGGATTATGAAGAGTTCAAGAAAAAAGCATGGATTGGTTATCTGTCAGAAATACTAGCCGATGCAAAGGCACTGCATGATTTTTATGTTTCTCAAAAAGAAGATTTGTCAGTCTTACTTGATATGGCAAAAGAAGAACAAGAAATTTGGAAAATACTCGTTGAACAATTTAACTCAAGGTTTCATGTTCCATTTAGAGTTGAACTTGCAAACCAGCAAGATGTGATATTAAAACAAGACTTGGCTATTCTAAACTTCCAATATTCTGACAGGAAAGAACAACCATCTGTAAAGCAAGAAAAGGAAAACCTGTTTAACAATGTCTTAAGTAGAGGAGAAAAACGAGCCTTTTATATTCTACAAATATTATTCGAAATTGAATCAAGAAAACTCGCAGAAAATCCTACTCTTATCATATTTGATGACATAGCTGACTCTTTTGATTATAAAAACAAATACGCGATAGTCGAATACATAAGAGATTTACATGAGTTAGAGAATTTTAAGATTATCATATTAACACACAACTTTGACTTCTACCGAACAATAGCGAAAAGACTTAATCTACACAGAGAAAGAGATTTCTGTGCCTTTCTAATGGCTGTTCGAGACGATAACGGAATCGTTACCTTAAGCAATGGAGCTTATATTAATGACCTATTTAACCATTTTCTAGACCGTATTGCGGAACAACAAGTATTTGTTAGCCTAATCCCTTTTCTAAGGAATATAATCGAATACACTGAAGGAGATGATTCTGATGAATATCAAAGATTGACGATGTGCCTCCATCGGAAGACTGGCTCTGATGAAATCTCCATAGATGACATACTGCATATCTGGAGAGAACGATTTAAGAAGCACCAAAACAAATTTGATGAATTTGAAGGAGGAGACAAAAAAATCATTCAATTGATATATGATACAGCAGATGCCATTATTGCTGACAGAACTATAAATGAAATTGCAATTGAAAATAAAATTGTTTTATCAATAGCAATTAGACTAAAGGCAGAAGATTTTATGATTGCTCAAATTCCTGGATTAAATATTGATGAGATAAAATCGAATCAAACTCAAGAACTATTTAAACGCTATAAGCTAGTACCAGGAAAGGACGATGTAAAAATTAAAATAATTGATAAAGTTGCAATAATGACACCTGAAAATATTCACCTGAACTCTTTTATGTATGAACCATTAATTGACATTTCCGTACATCACTTGGTGAATTTGTATTCTGAAGTCTCAAGTTTATAGCTCTACGATACTATATGTAATAGTAACTTCTTTGCTTAACTGGTCTTTTTTTACTCCCTGTAAAAAAATGCTAGCCAGTCTATGCTTAATGAATGGATTCTGTTACTCCAATCGGCATAACTAATTATCGAAGTACTAATCAAAAGTTTGGCATAAAAGACAATGATCGACTACGTCATATTTATTGCATCGGTAAATCAGGTACTGGGAAATCAACACTTTTAAAAAACATGGCATTATCTGATATTCAAAGAGGTAATGGACTATGTGTTATTGACCCTCACGGGGATGTTGCTCAAGAGCTACTATTCCATATTCCTGAACACAGAAAAAATGACCTCGTTTACTTTAATCCTGCTGATACAGAGAATGGCATATCGTTTAACCCCTTAAAGGCAATACATCCTAAATATCATCATTTAGTTGCTAGTGGTTTGATAAGTGCGTTTAAGAAGATATGGTATGACACATGGGGGCCCAGGATGGAATACATACTACGTTATTCATTACTTACACTTCTTTGTGTACCGGATTCAACTCTACTAGATGTTAAGCCTCTCCTGACAAATAAAGAGTTAAGAACAGAGGCACTCAAGTATGTAACTGAGAGCCATATTCGTAATTTTTGGATTGATGAGTTTGAAAAACATTCACCTCAATTTAGAAATGAGGTAATAAGTCCTATACTCAATAAAGTTGGTTCATTTTCAGCTAGTGTGCCAATGAGAACTGTCTTCGGACAAAAGTCTAAAGGCCTGAGAATTCAAAAGGTAATGGATGAAAAGAAAATATTGATTTGCAATTTATCAAAGGGGATTCTTGGGGAAGACACATCTACATTGATAGGTTCAATACTTACTTCATCTATTCAACTGGCTACACTCTATAGAGCAACGCAGCCTGAGGACAACCGTGAACCTTTTTATTTATACATAGATGAATGCCACAATTTCATTAGCCTTTCATTTGCAGATATTTTAGCTGAATCAAGAAAATACGGACTATCTCTATTTCTAAGTCATCAATATATTGAGCAATTAGATGAGCGTATTCGTATAGCTATATTCGGAAATGTGGGGACTCTAATATCATTTCGGGTAGGTGCAATTGATGCCGAGTATCTTTCTAAAGAGTTTTATCCTGTATTTCAGATAGAGGATTTTATTAATCTGCCAAGATATTGTTTCTATATAAAACTTATGATTGATAGTGCAACATCTATTCCATTTAGTGCACAATCAATTTCATTTTCTAATACCAAGAATGCCTCGTTTACTATTTCCCCAGCTTAGATAATTTTCTCTTTGTCTTTTGTAGGTCACCGTATTCATTTTTGAGTTCTGGTTTACCTTTTGCTAGTGAAATACACAGATCAGCATCAATTAGGGCTTTTTTGTATAATCCTGACATTGCATAAGCGGACATTCTGCTTTTTAGTATCAGAAATAACTGGTACTTGTCTTCAGTCTTCAATGCAATTTTATATGCAATTGTATGCTTCTTTATAGCGTTTCTATAGTCACCATTTTTATAGTAGTAACTTCCCCAATTTGATTCAACTGCGATGACAATCCTTTGTACTCCAAGCTTGGAAGATATTTTTGACGCTTTTTGTAGATAACTATATGCTAATGGTAGCTTATCAAGCTTTATACAAACTGACGCAAGACTATTTAATAAAATTACTTCGCTCTGTTTGTCTGAAATATTTGAAGATAGGTCTTCCGCTTTTTGATAATTTTTTAATGCAAGAGTATCCCTTTCTGTGTTTAAATATATATTGCCGATAATAATTAGACAGTTTTTTACTTCAAGAGTATTATGGGTTTTTTTAAATATTCTTATTGCCTTTCTCTGGTAGTCTATAGCCATTTTATAATTCCGCGCCAGCCTATATGTACTCCCTATGTCACTTAGTGCCTTAGCGTAATTATCTCTGCTAATTTTTCTCCAATATTCAAGCGAATCATTAAAACAATCTATTGCGCTACTGTATTCTCCTATGTGTCGGTACACTTGCGCCATATATGATTTGATTTTAGCTAGTTTTTCAACAATTGAGTTATCCATAGCAATACTAAGAGCGGAATCATAATATTTTAGTGCAAGCTCGTAATAGCCTACTAATACCATGAGTCTCCCACAAAGTATTAAACCATTTATGTTGTCATTACTCAATGCCCATTTAACTAGCCATTTATCAACTATTGACTCCCATTTTTTAGAATGTGATTCAGAGTAAGGAAAAGTCTCATCGAAAAAACTTGTCCAAGCTTGTTTAATTAGCCAATCTGTTTTGGTGTATATAACCTTACCATTTTTGTGTTTACTAAACGGATCAATTGAGGAAATGGGTTTTTCAATTGTAGTTGAAATTTCTTTGTCCTGCACATATAAAATTTCCTTCGATGATTTAGATGAGTTTTCTAATTCTGGGACTACATCAAAGAAATCCGAACAGCTATACCCAAGAATAACTATTTTAGAATGAGTTTTATGAAAAAAAAGTTTGTGAATAGCATTTTGAACTGATTGAATGTTTGTTTTAGAGGTAATTCTTTTTAACACTACCCCCAAGTTATCCATGTCCTCAATTGAGCCATGAATTTTAAGTAACGCAAGTTTGTTGCTGATTCGAACCTTTTCTAACCGTTCTGTAGAATATTCCTTTTTATAAGATACAGACTCACTTTCAAAAGCCTGTTCAAGTAATGTGTCAAAGTTTGTTGTAATTACAAGACTCAGTTGATTATGTTTAGCTAGTTTGGCGATAAACTTATGTGTATGGTTTGGTCTGCCTAATGTAAAAACTCGTAAAAATTCATCGATTGGAATTATCGATTTTAGAACTTGGATAAATGACTCAAAGGGAAATTTTTGATTTAAAAAAAGTACTCGATCTCTTTTATCAAATGGGAGTCTATTGACAATTCTTTCTATCAAATAACTAACAGTCGGAATACCTGAATTAAATGAAATTCCTGCCCCAACCAAAAGAGCATATTTCTCCTTTTTTGAGGTAAAAACAGGTAGTTCCTTATATTTTTTAAAACTCAAACAGTAACTTTTATGTAGTAGCTAGTACAAGAAAGTTACAAAAAGAGTGTCTGTCAAAAAATATGAACGTTTGTATTCGTATTAATCCAGCAAAACAAGGAGAATCATTCTATTGAGTAAGACAACTTAAAAATAGGGTGTTTTTCACGTTGATTTTGTCATATATACTTCTAACCTTTACATCGCATAATATTTTCTAACATATAAAAGCGATGCCATGACCATGTATATCTTACTGGGTATAGCTGTTTACGTTACAGTTCAAGTCCTTTTTAGAAAATCAAAAAAGTTCACGTTTGTTCAATCACGCTGGCAACACATATTTGATGGATTGAAGTTTTCTTCTGATGATTTCTATAAATCCGTTCAAGAGTTAGTGAACTCTAAAGAAATGCCGGACGTTAGCATCTCAAAGATAAAGTTCGACCAAACAACCATTTATGATGTAGATAGAGTGTACCTGCGAATACGAAGAGATGACAGCATGTTCCTTGTTTGTGCTGCACCATTTGGTACTGGTTTCTTTATCTCTTGGTGGTATGGACAACCCGTAGATTGGTTTAAAGAAATGTGGCTAGTAATCCCGATACTAGGTTGGGTACTGCGGAACACTATATACACTCAAACATTCTATAAACTAGATGTTGATGGAATGTTCTCAGAAACAGTCAAGCAATGCGTAAAAGAAGCAATTGAGAATATGACATCAGCAAAAGGCACAAGAAATCTTACTGAACAGGAATATAAGGAGACTATGTTAACGCAACTATCCGTTCAATAGTGAAATGAGTGCGTCTGCATCAGATATCGCAACACATGAGTTCTACACATGGGAGAGGCGTGGGAGAGGATGGGATATATATGATGCTGCTATAGAGTTAGAGCCGACTTTTATTCCATTTACTCACCACTATTACCCAACACAGACAAATTACATAGATGATGGCAGAAAGCCTAAGTTATTAGGTCGGCTATTTAACTGGCTTGTCTCTAGTGATAAACCAAAGGAAACAGAGGTAGAAGATAAGTTTGTATCTCCGTTTATCTTCCAATGTGATGAGCCAGTAACTACATATTCTGTATCAGTACCCAAAGGCTTAAAGATTGATTTATCAGAATGTGAGCAACTCCTTGTTTCTCTATCCTACTCCACCTATCCAGTCAGTTTTGAAATCATAGGTAGTATGGATAGTATTACTATCCAATTCGTATGTAGAGAAACGGATGCTATTCATGTATATACCCAAATACAAGCATACTTTCCTGAAGTAATAGTCCTACACAGAGAGGATGGCATGGACAGGGTAGTTGATGTTAAAGGTTTCTTTTCTGCCGTAGATTTTGGATTGGAGCAGGAATTTATGCGGCCTCTCGTAACAACCGATAATCTTAAAGTAGATCAGTTTGTAGGACTCTTTGCCATATTTGAACAGTTGCAAACTGATGAACATATAGTTATACAGGTTCTTTTTCAAGGTGCGGTTAATCCCTGGCAGAGAAGTATTATGAATGCAGTAACTGACAATGATGGTTCTGCATTTTTTATGGATGCACCTGAAATGCTAAAGCTAGCTGAAGAAAAAACAAAACACCCATTGTTCGCTGTAGCTATGAGAGTGTTGACAGTAAGTACAACTGGTCAAAGGTCATTACAGTTATCTGATATTGGTAAAAAATCGCTCGCTCGAATATATAATTCTCCGTACAACTCTCTTATTCCACTTACTAATCCCGACTATACACTTGATGAACGTGCTCAAGATATTTTTTACAGGCAATCTCGCAGACAGGGAATGTTGCTCAATGCAAGAGAATTACTGACTCTCGTACATCTTCCAACTCCATCAGTTGTTTCTAAGAAACTACATACAGGACATAGAAAGACAAAAGCAGCACCGAGCATTACGGATGGACATACACTTTCTCTTGGTGTAAATGAACATGCCGGAACATCTAAAGTGGTAACTATAAATGACAAACTAAGGCTACAACATACTCACATAATAGGGGCAACAGGTACAGGTAAATCTACTTTGCTTGAATCCATGATTGTGCAGGATATTAAGAACGGGAACGGTATTGCTGTACTTGACCCACACGGAGATTTAGTTGATAGCATTATTGCTCACATTCCTGAGAATAGGATTAATGATTGCATAGTAGTTGATCCATCAGATACCAGCTATGCAGTAGGTTTTAATATTCTCTCTGCTAATTCTGACATTGAGAAAGAAATCCTATCATCTGACCTGGTGGCAACTTTCAAGAGGCTATCCACTAGTTGGGGTGACCAAATGAATAGTGTTCTCGGAAATGCAATACTGGCATTCCTTGAAAACTCTAAAGGCGGGACACTTGCAGACTTGCGTAGGTTTCTTATCGAAAAGCCATTTAGGAATCAATTCCTGAAAACAGTCACTGACCCCAATATTATCTACTACTGGCAGAAAGAATATCCATTACTCAAATCAAGTTCGATAGGTTCAATCCTGACAAGGCTAGATACATTCTTACGACCTAAACCAATTAGGTATATGGTCGCACAGAAAAGCACTCTGGATTTTGAGAGCATACTTGATACCAACAAAATACTATTAGTAAAACTATCGCAAGGCTTAATAGGCAATGAAAACAGCTACTTATTAGGCTCATTCTTTGTCACAAAGCTCTATCAAGCTGCAATGGCACGACAGGTAAAGGATAAAGAATCTAGAAACAACTTTTACGCATACATTGATGAGTTTCAAAACTTCATAACGCCATCAATGTCTCAAATTCTCTCAGGAGCAAGAAAATACCACCTAGGATTAATACTTGCACATCAGGACATGCAACAACTTGTAAAACATGATGCAGAGTTGGCAAGCTCAATTACAGCAAATGCAGGTACACGGATATGTTTCAGGTTAGGAGATACAGATGCTAAACGCTTTGCCACTGGTATGTCCTACTTTGAAGCAAATGATTTAGAGAATCTCAATACAGGAGAAGCAATTGTAAGAGTTGAAAGACCAGATTATGACTTTAATATTACTACGTCTTTATTAGAACGTCCATCACAAACACAGGCAAAAGAAACTACAACCTCAGTCATAGATTATTCAAAAGGGAGATACGGAACTGAAAGAGAAGAGATAGAGAAGTTTTTGTCAGAAAGCATATCAGATATTCATATTGAGCATGAGCAGATAGTAAAACCAATACAACAAGAACCACAAAAGAGAGAAGAACCGCAGATAGTAGAGGTGACAGAAGATAAGATAGCTACTACTAAGCAAAAGTTAGTTGAACACAAGGAAGAAACAAAACATAGACAGATACAGAACTATATCAAAAAAGCAGTAGAAGCCAGAGGGTATATTGCCCGTTTAGAAGACCCAATAAAAGACAGCCAGGAGAGAGTTGATATACACATAGAGAAAGGCAAGAAACGTATCGCCTGTGAAATATGCAGCACTACAAATGCTATTTGGGAGATACATAATATAGAGAAGTGTTTGCAGATTGGGTATGACCTAGTGATTAGTTGTAGTTCAAGCAGAAAGTCTCTTGAAAGTATTGCAGCGCAAATACAGAAATCGTTTAAGAAGAAAGACCAAGGCAAGATACTAGTTTGTACTCCTGATGAATTCATAGCTCATTTAGACTTGGAGTTAGCAAAAGAAGCAACCACAGAAACAAGAATTAAAGGGTATCGAGTGAAAGTAGAATACAATGCAGTATCAGAGGATGAAATGCAGAAGAAGAAAGCTCTTGTCGGAAAAGCACTCTTAGGAAAATCAAAGAATAAGAAGTGATGTTTAGTCCTATAAAAGTGACAATTGTTGCGTACCTTTATAGTACTTCAAAGCGTCTAAGCTATCTTCTTTTCTAGTGTAATTATGTGATGTATTCCCGCCAAGAAGTATTCTCTCAATACAAAATACTTACGCATGGGAAAAGCAAAAAATGTTGGAATATGGATACGTGTATCAACCGACTTTCAGGTTAAGGATGATAGCCCTGAGCACCATGAGAGACGTGCCAAAATGTATGCAGAGTCCAAAGGTTGGAATGTAGTAGAAATATACCGACTTGAGGCAGTTAGTGGAAAGTCAGTAATGGGCAATGCAGAAGCAAAGCGTATGCTTCATGATTTGCAAGCAGGTAAAATTACTGGCCTGATATTCTCAAAACTTGCTCGACTTGCTCGTAATACGAAAGAACTACTTGAGTTCTCAGAGATATTCAGAAAATACAATGCCGATCTGATTTCACTTTCAGAAAACATAGACACAAGTTCATCTGCTGGCAGATTATTCTACACAATGATTGCTGCAATGGCAGAATGGGAACGACAAGAAATATCAGAGAGAGTTGCAGCATCTGTTCCAGTTAGGGCAAAAATGGGCAAACCATTAGGAGGACAAGCACCATTTGGGTATAGATGGGAGGACAAAGAACTACAAATAGATGAAAAAGAAGCTCCCATTAGAAAACTCATGTATGAGCTATATGCAGAACATAAGAGAAAGGGAACAGTCGCAACACTATTAAATAAGAAAGGATATCGCACTCGCAACGGTTCAAAATTTACTGATACCACAATTGGACGATTGCTTACTGACCCAGTTGCAAAAGGACAAAGAAGAGCTAATTACACAAAGAGTACAGGAGAAGGGAAACATTGGGAAATAAAACCTGAATCTGATTGGGTAATTATTCCATGTCCTGCAATCGTATCTGAGGAATTATGGGATGAATGCAATAGAATAATAGAATCACAGACATATACACGAAAACCAACTAGGAAAACAGTCCATCCATTTGCAGGTATATTAATATGCCAATGTGGAGGGAAAATGTATGTTCCCTCACGGGTTAAGAAATACGTCTGTAATTCATGCAAGGAAACAAATATTAGTGCAGAAGATATAGACCATATATATTACGAACAATTAAAGTCATTCCTCTTAACTAAAGATGACATTGCAACATTCTTAAGTAGAGCAGAAGAAGCTATCAAAACAAAACAAACAGAACTACAAACACTATTCAAAGAGAAAGTGAAACTCAAGTCAGAGATGGATAACCTAGTTAAGCTACACTCCAAAGGTCAAATCCCAACAGATGATTTTGGTTCATACTACAATCCACTCAGTGAACAATACAAACAAATTGACTTAACCTTAGCTGAATTAGAGGCTCAAATAGATTACATCAAGGTTCAACAATTAGATGGAGACCACATACTTGAGAATGCAGAGAATCTATATGATAAATGGCCAACACTTGATAATGAAGCTAAGAGGCAAATAGTTGAAGAATTGACAGAGTCTATTCAAATGGGAAGTGAAGAAATAACCATTAAATTCAACTATACACCCACCCTTACCGCTACTCCCGAAAATACTCCAACTACCCAACGCAACGACATGGATTCATACTAGCTATCAACATAAAACTTGCCGGGAAATCTATACTTACTTTAGCCCGGGAGATCGTCACTCTTCGTTCTTCCATGGGTTGTCGCATCACCTCAAGCACTGTCCGTTTAAATTCCGGTAACTCATCCAGGAATAATACTCCGTTATGTGCCAGTGATATTTCACCAGGTTGGGGATTCCCACCCCCACCTACCAGGGCCACGTCGCTAATTGTGTGATGTGGTGAACGAAATGGCCGTCGCGCGATTAAAGAAGTGTTGCCCGGTAGCTTCCCCGCCACAGAATGAACCTTCGTCGTTTCAAGCGCCTCAAATAATGTTAATGGCGGAAGAATAGTGGGTAAACGCTTTGCCAACATCGTCTTACCTGCACCCGGAGGCCCAATAAGTATTGCGTTATGACCACCCGCTGCGGCTATTTCCAAGGCCCGCTTTACATTCTCCTGTCCTTTTACATCGTTGAAATCAAATTCAAAATCATATTGTGCTTCAAAGAACTCCTCTCGTGTATTGACTACTACCGGTTCCAAAGATTTTCTTTTGCTGAAGAAGTCCACAACATCGCCTAGATTTTCTACGCCGTATACTTCCAGGTTATTAACCAATGCAGCTTCACGCGCGTTCTGAACAGGCAATATCAAACCTTTGAACTTTTCGGCACGTGCCTGTATAGCTATCGGCAATGCCCCTTTGATCGGTTGCAAAGTGCCATCAAGAGAAAGTTCCCCCATCAGCACATATCTGTCCAAGTCATCGTGAGGTACCTGTCCGGTAGCCGCCAACCAACCGATAGCTATCGGCAAGTCATATGCAGCACCGGCCTTTTTTATGTCTGCCGGGGCCATATTTACAACTATGCGGGCACGAGGTTTCTCTAATCCATTGTTTTTCAGTGCTGAGATTATTCTTTCAATACTTTCTTTTACAGCGCTATCCGGCAAGCCGACGATAATATATTCCGGCTTACCTCCTGGTGTATCTACTTCTATGGTGATGGTCAGCGCATCTACTCCATAAACGGCGCTGCCAAATGTTTTTACTAGCATGGCTACCTATTACTAAGGCTGAAACTACGAAAACTAAATTATATGACATTAATTAGCATCATACCAATGATATTAATAATTTTAGTGTGTACAATTACATTATATGGCGCTAACATCTACGGAGAGAATAGATATCATAAATATTGGTTTAATGATATTATCTGCATGCGTTGCTGTGGTGCTACCGTTTGAGTTGTTCTTATTTGTTTATGCTGTATTAGGGCCACTTCATTACCTGACTGAAATATCATGGCTACACGACAAGAACTATTTTACCAAAGGTAGTTATGATGCTGTATGGCTGTTGATAATAGGTGCCGTACTCACCGTTGTTTTCTTTAGGCAGCCACTTGAACTTGAGTTCCCTGACATGTTCGATGCTAACCTCATATTTATCGCCTTACTAAGTGCATTGATATTTGTAACGGTAAAAAATCCTTTATATAAGATCGGGGGTATCATTATATTGGTTTTTGCGTCGCAGGTAGCGCATAATTTCAACTATTTTCTTACTGTATTTATTCCCACTCTTATACACGTATATGTATTCACAGCACTATTCATGCTGTATGGTGCCACCAAAAGCAAAAGCAGGTTTGGGTATCTCTCGGTGGCAGTTATGTTCATAATACCGATATTATTATTCAAGTTATTTCCGGGGCAGGAATTTATCTCTCCAGCTTCCCGCACAATGGAGGTGTATACTCCCTTTAAGATCGTTAACTTTGTTTGGTTCCGCACCATTGATTTTGTACCCAATCCCGGTAGTGCTGAAGGCTGGAACGACCTGATATTTCATTCTACCAAAGGCATTGTCCTTATGCGTTTTATTGCATTTGCCTATACCTACCATTACCTCAACTGGTTCTCAAAAACACGCGTAATTCAGTGGCATAAAGTGCCTAAACTCAGGTTTGCCCTTGTGGTTCTAGTATGGATCATCAGTGTAGCCCTTTACATGTACAAATATGTAGTGGGTCTCCAGTGGCTGTTGTTCCTGAGTTTCATGCATGTTCTTCTAGAATTGCCACTCAATTTCGTGAGCATCATTGGTATAGGTAACCACCTGAAAACAAAACTATTCCGCCCTGCAAAACAGTAATATTTTCCTGATATACATTTTATTGCTTTAACACGGTGTAAGGCATGTTAAGTTTGTATAATAGGATTAACTTTGCTCTTTTGGACACATACAGGTACAATTATCAATACCTGAACTCTTTTTATATACTTATGAGAATAGTAATTACCGGTGGTGCAGGTTTTGTAGGCTCTAACATAGCCATAAAGCTTAAACAACAATACCCATCTTATACGATAACAGTTTTTGACAACCTGAAAAGAAGGGGTTCAGAATTTAACCTCCCAAGCCTTCGCGCCAATGATATTGATTTCATACACGGTGATATCAGGAACATTGAGGACCTGGCACAACTGCCTGAATTTGACTGCATGATCGAGGCATCTGCTGAACCATCTGTTATGTCAGGGTTAGACGGTTCTCCTACTTATGTTATTAACAATAACCTGACCGGTGCTATCAATTGCTTTAATGAATGTATCAAGTGCAAAGCAAATCTCATATTCCTTTCTACCAGCAGGGTATACCCGATAAGCCTTATAGAAAATGCTGATTTCATCGAAGAAGACACTAGGTTCTCTTTCACCGATGAGCAACCATATCCGGGCATAAGCTCAAAAGGTATCTCTGAAATGCTGCATCTTGATGCTGCCAGATCGTTTTACGGCACGACAAAACTTGCCTGTGAACTGCTTATTAAAGAATACCAGGAGTTCTATGGCATGAAGGCAGCTGTTACTCGTTTCGGTGTTATAGCCGGACCAAGACAAATGGGGAAAACGGACCAGGGCGTAGTAACACTGTGGATGGCACGGCATTTCTGGAAAAAAGACCTGGGATACATAGGATACGGCGGGCTGGGCAAACAGGTAAGGGATATACTGCACATTGAAGATCTTATCAGGCTGGTTGACATGCAGATACACAACATTGACAAATTCAATAACAAAGTATACAATGCAGGGGGCGGGGTAAACTGCAGTGCTTCTCTAAAAGAAATGACCGCTATCTGCGAGAAAATTTCAGGTAACAGGATCAATATCAAATCCGTTCCTGAAAACAGGCCGGCCGACTTACGTATATACATATCAGACAACTCCATGCTTGAAAACGAAACAGGATGGAAACCAGAAAAGACTACTCATGATATATTTTCAGATATACATAACTGGCTAAAAGAAAATGAACATGAGCTAAAATCAATATTAGGTTAACAATCAGCATAACATAATACTACGCCTGGGATAAACCACTTTTTATGAGGACGGATAATTCATATACTTCACCTCTTGTGTATATAATAGCCATATTCCTGGCATATCATATGCTTACCATGCCATTTCTTACATCTTACGAGTTGGCTGATAGTGGACCATCATGGTTAGGGTTAGATATTTCGTGGCAATTAACTTTAAACTATGCCAATTTACACAACTGGACATGGGGGAAAGACATAGCCTATACCTACGGGCCGTTGGGGTTCTTATCTACCCGTATTGGGTGGGGGGTTTCCAGGTGGATATTCTTATCATTTGATCTGTTGCTTGCTGTTAATTTCTTCTACGTATTCAAAGACTTCCTTAAGGCTTCTGCCAGCAAACTTACAGGCACCTTAATTCTAATAGTTGCTGTATTGTTAATGAATACCAGCCATGGTACCGACCTTAGCTGGCTGTTACTATTTTTTATATACTTCTGGCTATACAAGGCATATAATGAGCCCTCTAATGCCTCGTTCATCATGCTTATCCTACTTACCTCCATCGCGTTTTATATCAAGGTGAACACCGGACTTATCAGCATTCTGTTTTTCGTCGCTCATCTAGTTCTGCTATATTTTGCAGACAAGTTGAGCGTTCTCAAAGCTTTAATAATACTACTATCCCTGGCAAGCACTATATTTTTGTCGGCCTGGTTATTGAACGTTTACCTCCCCGGATATATCATGAGCGCGTATGAGCTCATAAAAGGCTACGGAAGTGTTATGTACCTAGATAATGGAGAGATTTCTGTGGAAAGAAACATCGGTACCCTATATCACGCAATGAAATACCTTCTGATTATTTACTTTATATACATTGTTCTTAAAGGTAAGTTTGTACAGTTATTTTTTGTAGCAATATGTGGAGCATATATACTAATGCTCAAGCAACAGTCTTATTTAAGAGGAGACATACAACACTTATCAGAATTCTTTTGCTACGGACCGCTGGTGTTGCTTACGGGCAATTTGCTTCATTATAAAAACAACACTCAGAAGCTATTTTCTGCGGCCATATTATTTATTCTAACCCTGTCCTTATTCTTCAAAACAGAGTATAACAAGAAGATAGGCCAGTTATATGAAGAACGGTTCTGTAATACAAAAGAGTACTTCAAACAATTTTCAGAAAACAAGATTGATAGCCACCACTTTGCCCCGGATAAACGATACATTCCTGCGTCCATACTTAACAAGATAGGGGACAAGTCAATCGACATTTTCCCCTGGGACAGTGAGTATATTATCGAGAATCAATTAAATTATACACCCAGGCCGGTGTTCCAGTCATTTACTGCTTATACACCCTACCTGCAGAAAATTAACTATGACTTTTATAACAGCAACGCGCCTGAATATATTATTTATGACTTTGACGCCATAGATAATCGCTGTGCTTTTAACGATGAGTCCATGCTCAACATGTTTATCATCAAGAACTATGAATTAGCTGACACCTTCACATCAAATGAGAGAATAAGAGCACTTCTAAAGAAGAAGAATATCATTAAACCATTGATTTTTAACAAAATAGGTGAAAAGAAAATCCAACTGACTGATGAAATCCCTACAGTAGCTGGTTCCAACTACATCAGGATCGATGTAAAACTTAATTCTAAAGGCAAAAGTGTAGCATTTAGACTAAGACCGCCAGGTATAAATATATCATTTACTGCTCCCAATGAACATAACCGCATATACAGGACATCTCCAGAACTGTTGAAGGCAGGTGTCATGATTGAAAAACTGGTTGCAAGTCAGCAAGACTTCCTATCTTTGCTGACCCCGGAAAAAAATCTCGTTAATGGTATTTCCAAGATAAGTCTTCTTACAGACCCAACGCTATACAACAACGAGATAGTGGTAGAATATTATAATGTAAAATAGCATTGCAAATATGTCCAAAGTATGTATTGTAACAGGCTCCTCCGGCCTGATCGGAAGTGAATCAATAGAGTTCTTTTCTGAGAAATTTGACAAGGTTGTAGGTATTGACAATAATATGAGGATGCGCCTTTTCGGTGCTGATGCATCCACAGAGTGGAATACCCAGCATTTATTGAATACAGTATCCAACTTTGAACATCATAGTGCTGACATAAGGGATATTGAGGCCCTGGATGCAATATTTGCAAAGTATGGGTCAGATATTGCACTGATCGTACACACCGCTGCACAACCAAGTCACGACTGGGCCGCTAATGAACCTATCACTGATTTTACGATCAATGCTAATGGCACACTCAATTTGCTGGAAATGACTCGTAAGCATTGTAAAGATGCTACATTCATATTTACCTCAACCAACAAAGTGTATGGAGATACGCCCAACTACCTGCCTTTAGTTGAGTTAGAAAATCGTTGGGAGATAGCAGAAGATCATCCATACTATGCAAAAGGTATTGATGAATTGATGAGTATTGACCAAACCAAACACTCACTATTCGGAGCATCCAAAGTTGCAGCAGATGTTGTTGCACAAGAGTATGGACGCTATTTCGGCATGAATGTCGGTATTTTCAGGGGTGGTTGCCTTACCGGTCCGAGACATAGCGGTACAAAGCTGCATGGTTTCCTGTCATACCTGATGAAATGTGCAATAACAGGTGACAAATACACCATATTTGGTTATAAAGGCAAGCAGGTGCGTGACAATATCCACTCATGGGACCTGGTAAATATGTTCTGGCATTTTCACCAGGCACCAAGACAAGGTGAAGTATACAATGCGGGAGGTGGTAGATTTTCCAACTGCTCAATGGCAGAGGCTGTTGCCATGTGTGAGAAGATCACCGGCAAAAAAATGAATTATAGTTACTCTGATACCAACAGGATAGGAGACCATATCTGGTGGATAAGCGACACATCTAAGTTTGAGTCTCACTATAAAGACTGGAAGTTAAATTATAATATTGAAGATATCCTGACACAGATATATGAGGCAACCACCAACCGTATTAACGAATAATTCATGAAATTATCAGTAGTAATACCTGCTTATAATGAGATGGAGTCTCTACCCGAGACCCTTGGCAGCTTGTACGCTAAGTTATCGGCTGAAAATATTCCTCATGAGCTACTGGTAGTTAATGATAATTCCAAAGACAATACGCTGACAGTACTGGAATCTCTGTCGAAAGAAATAAACACACTGGTGTATATTACCAACCCTGGGCCAAATGGTTTCGGGATGGCTGTCCGGTATGGTATGGAGCGATTTTCCGGAGACTGTATGGCACTGGTTATGGCCGACCTTTCCGACTCACCTGACGACCTGGTGCGCTTCTACCGCAAAATGATGGAAGGTAATTATGATTGCGTATTTGGTACACGCTTCTCACAAGGCGGAAAAGTATACAATTACCCTAAACACAAACTGATACTGAACCGGCTGGTGAATAATGCCGTTCGAATCACTTTCGGCTTTCCGTACAATGACTTTACCAATGCTTTCAAATTATACAAAAAGGAAACTATTCTTGGCTTAAGACCTTATTTGTCTCCTCACTTCAATCTTACACTCGAGCTATCGTTAAAAGCTTTGATAAGGGGTTACAACTTTGCAGTGATACCAAACAGCTGGACAAACAGGAAATATGGTAAATCAAACCTGAAAATAAAAGAAATGGGTAGCAGGTATTTCTTTATTTTCCTGTATTGCCTGATAGAAAAGTTCTTCTCACGAGGCGATTTTCACAAGGACAGGTAATAATAACGACATTTACAGATCAATTTGATAAATGTTCCGGCCACATCGTTACTTTTGCAGTATGAGCAATTCTGTTGTACTGCATAAAGAAAACGGCATCGGTTACATCACACTGAACCGTCCTGATAAATATAATAGCTTTAATCGCGAAATGGCATTAGCATGCCAGGCCTATCTTGATGACTGTGCTAATGACGAAAACATCCGCTGCATTTATATCACAGGTAGTGGTAAGGGCTTTTGTGCAGGTCAGGATCTGGCAGAAGCCTCCGACCCCGCAAATGTTAATTTTGAAAAGATTGTTGCAGAGCATTATAACCCATTGATACAACGATTACGCAATATAGAAAAGCCGATAGTAGCAGCAGTGAATGGCGTTGCCGCGGGCGCAGGTGCAAATATTGCACTCGCCTGCGATATAGTAGTAGCTACACAAAATGCGTCATTTATTCAGGCCTTTAGTAAAATTGGGCTAATACCAGATAGTGCCGGAACGTTTTTTCTTCCTAGATATGTAGGTTTGCAACGCTCTGCCGCTTTGATGATGCTGGGCGAAAAAGTAACTGCAGACGAGGCTGCTGCAATGGGAATGATCTATAAGTCCTTTTCCGACGACACTTTTGAGGAAGAAAGTAAAAAAATTGCAGCTACATTAGCATCCTTGCCAACAAAAGGCATAGGATTGACCAAACGGCTATTGAACCAATCATATAGCAATAGTCTTGAAGAACAACTTGAAATAGAAAAGCGTGTACAGGTAGAAGCAGGAAATACGGAAGACTTTGCAGAGGGCGTAAATGCCTTCCTGGAAAAACGCAAGCCTCTATTTAAGGGTAGATAACCCTATGCAACGTTCACCACAGCCATGTTTGCAGGAGCATGTTCATGTATCATTTCTCTGATGATCTTAGCAGTTTCATCGGGAAAATCAACTTTTACACGTTCATTACTCATCAGCCACCATTTTATCTTGTCATAATACTTGCGGCTTAACTGTTTTATTACTGGTACACCTATCTGTGCAGCCGCTGCAGCATTACATTGTTGTTCGTACTGAGCTTGCATTGGTATCACCATTAATTTTTTACCCAGGAATAATGCTTCAGCCGGACCTTCAAAACCGGCTCCGCATAACACACCTGTACTGCTGGCCATGCTTTCAATGAAAGCATTGTTGTCAATAGGTTGAATATGTACGTTTTTAAAACTGAATGGTTCTTTGTTATGTTTCGAAAACACCTGCCATTCAACTTTAGAAAAATGAGATAAATGTTCTACCAGTGTTTTGTCGTCATAAGAGGGAAGGTATACAGTATAATGCCCTTTATCAGCAGGTGTCATATTTCGTATTTCTCTACGAATAACAGGAGTAAAAATATTTTTGGCGTATCGCCTGAAATGAAAACCATAAGCTGCCGTTACCGGTGCATAATGCTTTAATATCAATTCTCCTTTCATATCTCCCTTTGCTGGCTGTGGCGCATTCTGGGCCATTACAGCTGCCTGATGACTGAGACCAATACAAGGTTTATGTTTCAGCTTACACGCCCATGCTGAAACCGGCTCAAAATCATTGATAACAAGATCATAATCCTGTACCGGCAACTTCCTTATATCATATATCAATTTGAATAATTTTAGCTTCCTGGCAGTCTGCCATATATCCACACCGCCTTTACCTCCGAAAATGAAACTCATGCCATATAGCTTGTATTTAACAGGGAATGGAAAATCGACATCAACCTGAATACCGCTTATCAATACATCTACCTCACCATATTTTGCCAACTCTGGATATACATCCCTTGCACGACTCAGGTGGCCGTTACCTGTACCTTGTATTGCAAATAATATCTTCACATTAGTATATTTATGCAGCCTCAAACCCGCCGGTCAGTCCGTTCAGGGTATTAGATTTATTTGCGTTTACATTCAACTCCTGCAACAACAAAGCCATCATCTCTTTGGGATTGTCTTTGGCCTGTTTTTTCTTATTTATTTCAATTGACTGTGCAACTATGTCATCAGCATAACGATAAATACTCCACTTCGAGTCGTTATATTCCAATGCTGTCAGGTTCTCTATCCAGTCGCCAGAATTCATGTATATAACAGGTCCTCTCTCTGTGACAACTGTTCTTATTTCAGGATGATGGATATGACCACATATCACGTATTTGAACTGGTTGTCTGCTGCTATCTCACAAACAGTAGACTCAAAATTATTGATGAACTTAACAGCGCCTTTTACGCTATTCTTTATTTTTTTTGAGAGGGAAACTTTACCTCTACCTAACTTTTGTGAAATGAAATTTACAAATCGGTTGATAAGTATTAAGGTGTCATAGCCAACCGCACCTAACTTTGCAAGCCACTTACTATGTTGCATTACCACATCAAATACGTCACCATGGAATATCCAGACCTTTGAGCCGTTTATTTTTAGAGAAAGCTTATTGGTGATCTTTAATGAGCCTAGCTGGAAACCTTTGAATCTTCTCAGCATTTCATCATGATTGCCCGGAATGAAATAGACCGGTATATCCTTAGCAACAAGTCCAATGAGGTGTTTCATAACCATCATATGTGTTGTTGGCCAATACCTTTTGCTGAATTGCCAGATGTCAATGATATCGCCGTTCAAAACAACGGCCTTAGGTTTTATGCTCTTCAGATACTGAAGTAACTCCTTGGCGTGACAGCCATAGGTACCTAAATGTATGTCTGACAGAACGACAATATCTACTTCCCTTTTTGCCATATGTATGGTATTAGATAGCCAATACAGCTAAGCAAAGGGACGTATTTACTATAACGCCATCATTAACAACACATTACCTTAATATTAATTAATACAGTTCGGAGAGCTATTTAAAGCAATTCCTCAATTGCCTTGATAAGCTCTTCGTCTTGACTTGGACGTGGCGTATTCTCGCTTGCAAAATTTCCCTCTCTATCTATCAGAAAGTATGCCGGTATACCTTGTACACCATACTCTTGTGCTGTTTTGCCTTTCCAGCCCCCTTCTTCCCGTACATGCAGGCCGGTTAAGTGGTATTTGTCCATTGCTTTTTTCCAGGCATCGGCATCTTCGTCTATTGATACGTACACAAATACTACATCCTTGCCGGCAAAGTGTTCTTTAATTTTAGCAACATGAGGGAATTGCGCCTTGCATGGGCCACACCAACTAGCCCAAAAATCCAGGTACACCACTTTGCCCTTAAGTTCTGATAATTTGATCTTCTTTCCGTTTTCATCAAATACGGTGAAATCAATTGCCGGAGATCCGATACTCAATTTTCTCTTTTTGTCAATAAGAGCTTGTAAAGTTTTGGTATAGCTGCTTTTGGGATACCTTTCAGTGAAAACTGTAAAGTCGTTTTCCGATTGCTCCAAAGTATGATGTTTTACATGGTCACTAATGTAGTCGGCAAATACATATTCTTCTGATGCTGTTGGCATTTTTTGATGGGCAAGCTCCAGCATCTTCTCATTATTGTCAGCTCCTTCGGCAGACAACTGTTGCGAAAAATAAGAAGATATATAACTACGGTAGGAAGAAATATACAAATAGTTATCATTGAATTTTTCTGGTACTTGTTTTACTACCGAGTAATTCTCTTTAGGGATAGCCCCTATATCATAGCTTTTAGCCTTTACAATTTCGTGCATATAGGGATATGTGAGCATGAAATCATATTTATTATACTCGTATAGTGCATTCCAGAATTTGATAAATGATTGTGGTAATCCAGCACTATTGTCAACAAGAAAATCCATTTCATTCTGTATCAATAATTTCAGACTATCAGTAAACCTATCAGGTTCTATCGCCATCATTTTCTGAGCAGCCCTATGTATGTTTTGTGTAAAGCCCGATTTGAGCATATGCCTCGCCATAAAGTTGGCAACATCTGCTTTCATACCGACACCATCATACTTGAGTGTGTTATCAAAATCTGACGCATTAACAGTCATGATTATTTTATCTCCGGGACTACCGTAGATTTCAGTTCCCTCGTTACCATTCTGGATATGTATGAGTGTATAGTTTTCTGACAAAGGGAGCAGCACAAGAAAATTACCCTTATCATCAAGCGCTTCAGACACTTCATGTTGTTTGAAATTCAGCCAGTTACCCTCATAGGTATAGTAACTGAAGGTAACCTCATCTGCAAGTTGGTTGGTGATTGTTCCTTTTATGGTAATATCACTCTTGCCTGCGATAGCAAAAACAGAGCTGAAAATGGCAACAGCAACCAGTATTATCCTGTTCATACACGTGTATTATATTATCTCAATTTATAAAAAAAAGTGTTTCATACAAAGGTTAGACGCTGGAGCTTATCTCTGTCTGATGCTTATATAGTTTTGCATACCTGTTGTTCAAAGCCATTAACTGTTCATGTGTACCCTGCTCAGCAATATGGCCATCATCAAGCACAATGATCTTATCAAAATCCCAGCCTGTAAATATTCTGTGTGTGATCACGATGGTCGTTTTATCCCTAATATAGCTTTTCAGGTTATTCAGAATATTTTGTTCCGTCTGTGTATCAACTGCAGAAAGAGACTCATCCAACAACAGTACCGGGCTATTTTTCAATAATGCTCTTGCTAACACCAGCCTTTGTTTTTGTCCTCCGGATAACATTACTCCACGCTCACCAATTACTGTATCATAGCCTTCTTTGAGTGTTGCAATATCCTTCTCAAAATCGGCAAGTCGCGCAGCCTCTTTTACATCTGTATCCGTTGCATCTGCCCTGCCAAACCTGATATTGTTGTAAATAGTATCTGAAAAAAGGTAAGCTTCCTGAGGAGCATAGGCTATTTGCATTCTGAGGCATTGCAGGTCATACTCCTTTGCAGGTTTCCCATCGAATGAAACTGTACCCTTTGACGCGTCGTACATACGCAACAAAAGATGCACAAGTGTTGATTTACCTGACCCTGTTTTACCGATTATTGCTACCTTTTCCCCCGCTTTTATATCCAGGTTGAATCTGTCCAAAGCCTTTATTCCTGTATGGGCATAAACAAAGCTCACATCCTTAAATGTAATATTTCCTTCCAGCGTTGTGTTTATTGCACCGTCCCTGTTTATTATTATGGGCTCCGTATCCAGGAACTCATTTATGCGCTTTTGGGACGCTCCTGCACGCTGTACAATAGAAGCGACCCAGCCGATTGCCATCATTGGGAACATAAGCATAGTAATATACAAGATGAACTCTGCTATATTACCGGCCGAAATTGATCCCTCAATGGCAAAATAGCCGCCTATTAACACCGTACTCAGTATACTCAACCCAATGAACAGGTTCATAGAGGGGAAAAAAACAGCTTCTGTTAATGACAGGTTGATGGCGCTTTTTTTATATTCCCGGCTTTTGTCGTTGAAAAATCCCATCATAGCCTTTTCCTGAACAAATGATTTAATGACCCTGATACCAGAGTATGACTCCTGGGCAATTGTGGTCATATCCGACAATTGGGATTGTATTTTTTCGCTTTTCCTGAAGATAATCCTGTTTACAAAGTAAATGCTGAGCGCTAAAAATGGTAGCGGCAAAACAACATAAAAGGTAAGCATCGGGCTCACCCGTATCATATTCCAAAGACACATCACAGTAAGTACAACAAGGTTGGTGGTATACATAATAGCCGGTCCTAGGTACATCCGTACTCGAGAAACATCTTCGGATATCCTGTTCATAAGGTCGCCCGTATAGCGAGTCTTATAGAATTGAGTATCTAATTTCTGATAGTGTTCATATATGTCATTCTTCAGATCGTACTCTATCAGCCTGGACATGACAATTATGGTCTGTCGCATAAAAAACATAAAAACTCCCCTGGCTATAGCCAGACCAAGCAGTAGTAATCCACTTTGCAATACAAGAGTAAATATGTAATCCTGCAAGCTTTCAGCAACCCTGGTGCCTGTAACCAGCCTGTAACTATTGATGTTATTCTGTACACTGTCTATTACATTACGTATCACTACCGGGGGAATTACTGCAAAAACGTTGGCAACAGAAACAAATAACATACCCAACAGCAGGCGCCACTTATAACGCAAAAGATATTTATTCAGTGCTGCCAGGTTCTTCATGCTGGCAAAGGTCGGGTAATTTTGATAAAACTATTTAACAACTCGTGCACATGCAGCAATATTTTGCATATAACGTTACTGGTCATCTTTATGTCCTACCTCTTTCTTTTCCGGAAAAGAAGTAAACTTGTATACTATAGAAAACAGATAGTACGACCCTATCCTGTTTACAGAAACGTCTTCGTAGTAGTTATCGCCTATTGTCCTCTGAACAGTTGGATAATTATTAAATATATCAAATGCATATAGTCTTAATGAAAGACCATGGGGCTTATTAAATGTCTTATCAAACATGATATTGGTCAGGAAAAAATCCTGCTGAAGGTTTTGTGCTATCCCTTTGTTTGATATATAGTTAATATAATATGAAAGCCTGAAACCATAAGAAAAGATGAATGTGCCATCATGCGCAAGAATATGCGATTGAACCAGGCTGTTAGGTTGAGATAACCCGGTCACCTCTCTTCGGTTATAGCTGTAATCTAGGCTCCCATCATACCATTTACCTGTATAATATGATAGTCGTGCTTTTGGTGAAATGTTATAGTTCGCTATTCTTTGAAGACTGCCATTTACTATGCTTACATTATTTGTAACATTTACTGACAACCCCATTGTACCTTTTAGTTTTTGCCTTATGAGTGGTTCTGTATGACTTACTGATGAGCTGATAACAAAGTTACCATTTGCGTTCACAGGCATTGTGTTTTTCTTACTTCCCGTAAGTTCTGTATTGTTAATTATTTTATTGTTTACCCAATTGGCTTGAATATAAGCCCATGTGTTGCTACCCTTTTTCAAATTATTGTTACCAAAGCGTAAATTTATACTGTTGCTCAATTCGGGACTTAAGTGTGGATTGCCTGTATAAATATTTAAACTGTCGGTGTAATCTGGTATTGGTTGAATTTGAGAAATGTTAGGTGGATTGATCCCTCCATTATAGCTAAAACTTATGTCTGAAGTTTTAGAAACCCTGTATCTGCTGAATAAACGGGGAAAGTAATTGATGCCTGTCTGGATAATATCTGTTCCAGTGCCGAAAGCCTGCAGGCTTTTTCTACTGTATGGTTCCATCTCAAAACCAACCCCACCTGATATTTTTTCATTACTATACTGATAGGTTATACCTATGTTGTTATTGTTGTTTATGTTTTTGTAACTTCTGCTCTGGTTTGTATCCACCGAATAGACTCCTGCATTTGCAACAGCAACTGCTTTATTATTATTACTTCGGTTGTAAATATTATTAATGCTTACTGACACATTATTATGTTTACCCAGAGGTTCTGTATAGTATATATTTACGACACTATTTATGTTATTACCTTCTTCAGAAGTAGTATTTATAACATCTGTCTTAGATTCTGGTGAATAATAGTTGTTCGTATTCTCAATATTGCCACGCGATCTATTACCACTGTAATTGATATTCCAACGTATTAATAATGTTCTTCCCTTTTTAGAAAATTGTTTTGAAAGCGAGTTGTTCAGTCCATAAGAGGAAGTAGCCCTGGTGTTGTCAGATATTGATCTTCTATCAAAGCTTACCGTTGTTGCATTGTATTCATACGTAATATCATTACTTATTCTGGGCAATGATTGTTTGGCTGTCTGAATATTTGCAACGGTACTCAATGACATTCTCGGACTGATTTTGTATCTGGTCCTGAGAAATATGTTATGAGTGGTATTACCAGACTTTTGTTCGTTATTTGATGCCTGCAACATTGAACTATCACCAATACTCCCTGCCTGCATATAAGGAAGAAAAGTGGTACGATACGATGATCTTTCCAGGTAGGTGTTATTATTATTGAAACTATAGGCACCGTTTAACTGGAATGCTTTCCCTTTGTCATAAGAGAAATTAATATTCCCTTTTTGTTCAGTTCTTACACCCGGATTGCTCCAGGAATTATTGCTGGTATTGCCATTATCACCGGCTGCATCAGACATTCCTGTATTATTTAGATTGCCCATCAGGGTTAAACGGAATGCGTTATCGTCCATATAGTTGGCAAATGCTCCACCCTGGTTTCGTTTTTGGGTACCCCATCCTGCGGCTGTTCTACCGTATATCCCCCCACTATACTTTTTCTTCATCTGAAAATTGATCACTTTTTCGTTAGAGGTCTCTTTATTACCGGTAAAAACAGCATCTTCATCCCTGTAATCAGCAACTTCGATCTTTTCCAGAATCTCTGCCGGTAGGTTTTGTATCACACTGCGCAGGTCATCTGAAAAATACTCTTTACCATTGATAAACATCTTATTGACCGGTTTGCCTTGTATTGTTATCTTTCCATCGCGTGATACTTCTACTCCAGGTAGTCTTTTCAGTACATCTTCCGTATTGGCAAGAGGATCTGTTATAAATGAGTCAACGCGGTAACTTGTTGTATCTCCATGTACACGCACAGCAGTCTTAACGCTTATTACAAACTCGTCCATTAGTAATGTATCCGTAAATAATGACCTGGTACTATCTTGTTGAGCGATTGATGTGCCTACACACAGTAAATAAGATACCACCAAACAAAATGCCTGTAACAACAATTTGCTTCGGTGTCTTTTACAGGTAATAAGGACGATATTGTACACTTTATGTTTCATGGTAGTATGCTAAAAATTAAAAAAGGTTACTTTCTTATATACTCATAAACAGCGTTTAGGAGTAAATAAAAAATGAACAGTGACACAACTATTAGTGCAATAAATGTAGTGTCATCTAAAATTGATACAAGGAGATTCATAACATAGTTTTGGTTGGTTATATAACTCTATTCAAATATCTATATACTACTTCCCACTCTATCTAAACAATACCTGAAATTGAACTTATTATTTTAATAAATTTCACCCCCATTTTTAGGGGTATTTAAACTGTAAGCCTTGCCTGTTGCAAATTTCAGGCGTTACTTCATCATTACTATGCAACTAAATAGATACAAAAAATCATAATTCATGCAGAGATATTAAGTGCAACTACCCTCATTTTTTAATCGAATTATTCCATAAAAATGGTCTACCGTACAGGGAAATGTCAACCTACTTTTGTATCCATAAATTATTCACTTTAAAAACAACACGAACAATGAAAAAGAACTTATTATTCCTGATGGTGGCAGTTTTATTAGTTTATGCATGTAGCAAAAAAAATACGGATGTAGGTCCCGGCTCAACAGATATCAAAAAACCGATCGATCTAAGCTCTTATGCATTAATGGGCCTGGATTCTCCATTTTTGTTACCGGATACAGCTAATGTAATGATACAAAGCTACCTGAATGCCAGGGGGACTAATGATGTAAAATCTTATAGGGTAGACGCTAACTCTCTGCGCTATTATTTACAGAATACAAATATTACACATGTCAGGTTGATGTTTGCACACAAGCTTAGTTATGTACATGGAGGTGGTAAGAATATTTATGATGGTCTGGATTATGAATCCCTAACCATAGTTATTGCTGGCTTGGATTCTAATAATAATTATATTTATAGTCCGCAGGGAGCTGTTATGGATTTTTGTGAACCATGTCCAACGCATTGTCCCTCTAGCGGAACAGGAGCAAGTGACCTGCTTAATAATTAATAGGCCAATAATGGATATTCATCACCGTTATTATTATTACCTGGGAGTATTGCTACTAGCAATATTAATAGGACTGTACAAAGTCAGAACTAAGGACATCACTGTAAAAATAATTGTCCTCTTGTTATCCCTTACTTTTGTAAGTGAACTGATTGCAAAAATATCAGCAAGTGTGTTCCATAACAATATGTACGTATACCACATTTTTGCACCAGTACAGCTATTAGTTCTTGGCATTTATTTTGACAGTATTGAACCTAGGTTCAAAAAAAAGAGGATCGGGCTAATCATTGGTTTAGCAGGGGTTTTAATAGCCATTTGCAATACTTTGCTTTTTCAACCACCTACAGCATTGAATTCCAATTTTCTGCTTTTCGAAGGATTAGCAGTTATGGCGTTATCACTATTTACATTCCAGCGTATATTGAATGATGATAAAATAGACATATACAAATACCCATATTTCTGGTTTAATATTATTCTTGTATTCTTCTGGAGTATAACCTATACCATTTGGGCATTACACTCAGTAATAATGCTAAAGAAAATGTATATAATGGAGCACCTATACGATATATTATGGGTGGTAAATATTATCACCTATCTGGCTATAGCTGCAGTATTGTTCATTTTTTCAAATAAGCGACTGAGCCATGAAGGATAATTATATCATTCCTATTCTGATCGCGGGGTCGATATTAATACCCATGTTCATGTTCTATTTCACCGTATTTATTATTGTGAGTAAGAACAGGCAACGAAAAAATGAAATCGAAAAAAAGGAGATCGAACACCAGTATGAAAAACAATTACTGCAAACCATGCTTGAGGTGCAGGAGAAAGCTTCTAACCAGATCTCGCAAGAGCTGCATGATAATATAGGGCAGATACTTACAGGTGTGCATGCCAATCTTATCACTCTGCATAGCGGCTATATTTCTGATACAAAATCCCTTGTAGAAGATACAAAAAACCAGGTCTCAAAGTCATTGAAAGACCTTCGAAACCTCAGCCACGTATTAAATAGTAAATATATCAACAAGATAGGTTTAGAAGAATCATTGCTTAAAGAAACTGAATATCTTGGCTCATATAACAACATCCATTTTAAGCTTTCAGTAGAAGAAAATGAGAACAAGAGCCTGGCTCCTGAGATAGAGCTGATGGTATTCAGAATAGCACAGGAAGCGTTGGCAAACATTGTCAAACACGCCTTTGCAAAAAATGTAAGCATTAGTATTGAGTACCTCCAGAAATCATTCGTAATGACAATTTTGGATGATGGCCAGGGGTTTGATAATACCAATGGGAAAAGTGAGGGTATCGGTCTTATAAACATGCATCAAAGAGCTGAAGTAATGCACGGTACTCTGAACATAAAATCAGAAAAAAATAGCGGAACACAAATTACCTTAAACATACCATATGAATAACCAGGAAAAAATATACATAGCTATTGCTGATGATCATGCAGTTGTACGAGACTCAATAAGCAACATGATATCTAGCTTTCCGGATTACAAAGTAAATATTAAAGCAAAAAACGGTAAGCACCTACTTGAACTACTGGAAAAAACGAAACCATTCCCCGAGATATGTATATTGGATATACAAATGCCGGAAATGAATGGCTATGAAACCATGGAACAGATACAAAAAAAATGGCCAGACCTGAAAGTACTGGCGCTTTCTATGCTTGACGACGAATTTGCTATTATAAGGATGCTGAAACTTGGTGCACGTGGATATATCGGTAAGGGTAATACACTTGAAGAATTACAAGCTGCATTAACATACATTCACGAAAAAGGTTATTATAGCTCTGAGTTGCTGGTTAGTAATTTTTTTCAACTCGTAAATACTGAAAAAGAAAAGGCCCTATATAAAATAACTGAAAGAGAATTTGAATTCTTAAAATACTGCCCTACCGAATATACCATTAAGGAAATTGCTGAGCATATGAATGCAAGTCCAAGCACTGTGCAGGGCTACCGGAATGCGCTTTTTGAAAAGTTAAAGATAAATACCCGACAAGGCTTGGCAATATTTGCTATCAGAATGGGCATTACATCTTTTAAAGACCTTACAAACGATTAGTATCATTCTTGTTCGCGTGTTATGAAATTTATTTTGAATACCTTTTTTTGTATATAATAAGAAAAAGCAGGACCACAGAGATCAATACTGCTTGTGAAAATAATACCTGGTAGCTGTTGAATCCAATTCGGAATAGTACAGAAATAGCACCGGCAAAAGTTATTAATCCGGCTGTAATAAAAAGTATCGTTATTTTCATAGAACAAAGGTTTTAACCGGTATCTGATCCTGCTTCATTACCAAAGCTATCGTCACCGGGTTCAACACAAATTTCAAAAGAAGTATCCTGGGTTTTCATAAAGTATGTTCGTAATTCCTCTACTTTTTTTAAGTTTTCATACCCCCAATTTGTAAGTAAATACTATACCTTTATAATGGTGCATATTTCAATTATTTTGTTATACGCTACTTATCGATATACTTTTATTCATTTTACTTTTAATATTAATTATATTTACCGTTGATTATATTCTTTCACCGGCAATTTCCATGTATCAAGATCATTTACCTGTTATGAATAGCCAATCTCCAATATTAATTGCGATAGCCGACGATCATGCTGTAGTGCGCGATTCTATCAGCAATATGGTATCAAATTTTCCAATGTTCAAGGTATGTATCAAGGCAAGTAATGGCAAAGACCTTGTAGAGCAACTGAAAAAAGCAGACCCATTTCCTGAGATTTGTGTACTGGATGTACAAATGCCCGAGATGAATGGCTATGAAACGATGGAATACCTTAAAAAACACTGGCCGGATCTGAAGGTACTTGCGCTATCCATGCTTGAAGATGAATTTGCGATAATACGTATGCTGAAACTTGGGGCAAGCGGATACTTGTCAAAAGCAAGTGACCTGGAAGAGTTGCAAAAGGCACTTACCTACCTGTACGAGAAAGGCTATTACAGTTCTGAGTTCATTGCGAATAACTATTTCAGATCTATTAAGAACGAAAAGCAAGTGACCAGTAACATTACCCAACGTCAAATGGAGTTTCTACGGTATTGCTGCACAGAGTTGAGCATGAAAGAAATTGCTGATAAGATGTCCATTAGCACAAGTACTGCTTTAAGCTATCGAAATGCGCTTTGCGACAAACTTGAACTGACCACAAGACAGGGGCTGGCTATTTACGCTATCAAATCAGGCATTGTTTCTTTCGACGATCTGTAAGCTAATCTTGCGTACTTTTATGCGAGATCACAATACGTTAAGATTGAAGAAAATTTTCAGAAACGACACGACTAAATTTATTGTACGTTTTCTACTGCTATATGGTTTATTGTACACTTTTAACTTTGTATATACCGGCCTCACAGTAAAAGGAGGTAACTATAGCCCTTTCCTTGACCATCATCTTGACTATATCTCAGGCCTTAGAAACTTGATACTTAATACTGCTTCATATTTCCTCAGTATTATAGGTTATGATAATTACGTATACGGCCATTATTTACAGGTAATGGAACACAACACCATCCGAATGGTATATTCCTGTATAGGGCTGAATATTATTGCAATGTGGTGGGCATTCATAATATCATTTCCTCAGACACAGATCCGTAAACTTATTTACCTGGTCACCGGCACAATATTTATTTTCTTGCTTAATGTGATACGCATAATGTTGGTGGCACTGGCACCCAAAGACCCGGCAATTTTTAATATTCCAATAGATCATCATGATGTATTTAATGTCATTACGTATGGAATAATTATACTATTCATATTCCGAGTCATTAACAAGAGCACTACTAATACAACATCTTAGTCACCCATTTTGCAAAAATATACAGCTCAAATCAGGAGTATTGAAATTATATTTGCGAAATTTATACTGATAATCAATTAGTTACAGACGAACGACAAAAATTTATAATGATTTTTTTGGTGTAATCAGGGGGTAAAATTACCTTTGCAGTCCCCAAAAAACAATTGAGGGTACCTGATCGGCTGAAATACAGCATTGACAGGCAATAAAGAGTAAATTGATAAAAGAATGAGACACCTTAGTTTTAAAACACAATCGGCTAACGAGAAGATCGTAAAACGCGATTGGTACGTGGTAGACGCTACTAACCAGACATTAGGCCGTATGACATCAAGGATAGCATCTATCCTGCGTGGCAAAAACAAAGCATACTATACACCACACTTTGATTGTGGAGACTATGTAATAGTAATAAACAGTGGTAAGGTTAAAATGACCGGCACTAAGATGCTGACCAAAGAATACCAGACATTCTCAGGATATCCCGGCGGTCAGAAGATCGAGACATCTAAGTCATTGATGGCTCGTCGTCCCAATGTGGTAATTGAGCGTGCTGTAAAAGGTATGTTGCCTAAAAACCGTTTAGGTCGTGCTATGTATAAGAAATTATTCGTGTATGAAGGTGCTGAGCATCCGCATAAAGCACAACAACCCATTGAACTGAAATTTGATAAATAATCACTTAACAGTTCCGTATAATTAATAATTAAGTTTAAAACTCATCCGATATATAATGGAGAAGCGTACAAATACCGTTGGTCGTCGTAAAGAAGCAGTTGCAAGGGTTTACCTGAGCAAAGGCACCGGCAACATCACGGTAAACGGAAAAGAATACAAAAATTACTTTACACTGATGTACCTGCAAAACCAGGTTGAGCGTCCGTTGTTAGTAACTGAGACATTAACCGGTTTTGATATTACCGTTAATGTACAAGGTGGAGGTCCTAAAGGACAGGCAGAAGCAATTAAGCTGGGTATTGCCCGCGCCTTAATGCAGGAAAATGCTGAACAATACCACGATGCACTGAAAAAAGAGGGTATGCTTACCCGTGATCCACGTTCTGTTGAACGTAAGAAATTCGGTAAGCGCAAAGCTCGTCGTAGCTTCCAGTTCTCTAAACGTTAATCGTGCGATTGTATTTATTTTATTAACCGTCAAGAAAAAATTAAAATGGAAGATAATAAGAACCTGCAGCAGTCGCTCCTCGAAGCCGGCGTGCACTTCGGCCACCTGAAGAAAAAGTGGAATCCTAAGATGTTGCCATATATCTTTACCGAGAAAAATGGTATCCACATCATCGATCTGAAAAAAACAGTAGATGGTCTGGAAGAAGCTGCTGCAGCATTGAAATCTATCGCAAAAAGCGGTAAGAAGATCATGTTTGTTGCTACTAAGAAGCAAGCAAAAGAGATTGTCTCTGAGGCTGCTGCTAAAGTAAACATGCCTTATGTAACAGAACGTTGGTTGGGTGGAATGCTTACCAACTTCAGTACTATCCGTAAGAGCGTTAAGAAAATGCAGAGCATTGAAAAAATGCTTGAAGATGGTACAATGGACAGCGTTACCAAAAAAGAACGCCTGACATTGACCCGCGGTAAAGAAAAAATGGAGAAAGTATTAGGAGGTATCGCTCAAATGGGCCGTGTACCTGCAGCTTTATTCATCGTAGATATTACACATGAGCATATTGCTATGGCTGAGGCAAAACGCCTGGGTATCACAACATTTGCGATGGTTGATACGAACAGCGACCCTACTAAGGTTGATTTCGCTATACCGGCAAACGACGATGCTACCAAATCTATCGCAATCATCACTCAATACCTGACAGCCGCTATTATGGAAGGGCTGGAAGAACGTGCGAACTCTAAAGACGAGGAAGAGAACGAAGACGAAGAAGAAGTAACTAAGGAGCGTGGTGTTGAAATGAGCGAAGAAGAAGAAGGTGGTCGTCGTGGTGACCGTAAGAAAGGTTCGGGTGGTGCTGGCGCAGGCCGTGGTCGTCAAGGCGGTGGCGCAAGGGGCACCCGCAAAACTACCGGCGGTAGTGGTGCTGCAAAACGCTAAAGTCAGGTTATTTTCAATGATAATATAGTTTTAAAGCCCCAGACTTGGGGCTTTAAACATGGTTTCAGAATTTTACTTTAATAATTTTCAACCTTTAAAAAGGACATAACAAAATGAGTGTTACAATATCTGCCTCTGATGTAAACAAACTGCGCCAGCAAACAGGTGCCGGTATGATGGATTGTCGTAAAGCCCTTATGGAAAGCGATGGTGATTTTGAAAAAGCGATCGACTACCTGCGCCTTCACGGCCAGAAAGTTGCCGCTAAGCGTGAAGACAGGGAAGCTAAAGAAGGAGTAGTAATTGCTAAAACAAATGCTGACAACACCAAAGGCGTATTAGTAAACCTGAGTGCTGAAACGGACTTCGTTTCTAAAAACCAGGATTTTATTGATTTTGCGCAATCTTTGGCCGACATAGCCCTGGCTGGTGATATCAATACTATCGATGAGTTGAAAGCGGCCAATATGGACGGTGCTACAGTTGCCGACAAATTATTGGAAGTAGTAGCTAAAATCGGTGAGAAAATAGACATCGTTAAGTACGAAGTAATGACAGCAACTGCTGTAGTGGCTTACATCCACTCTGGTTACCGTATTGGCGTATTAGTAAGCATGAACAAAGCTGCTAATGAAGCCATTACAGAAGCAGGCCGTGATGCTGCTATGCAGATAGCTGCCATGAATCCTTTGGCTGTAAATGCAGAAGGTATTTCGCAGGAAACCATCGATCGCGAAAAGGCACTTGCTATTGAGCAGATTAAGGCAGAAGGCAAACCTGCTGACATGGCTGAGAAGATTGCTATGGGTAAACTCAACAAATTCTTCAAAGACAATACACTTCTAGACCAACCTTTTGTGAAGGATAGCGGAGTTACAGTTGGTGCTTATTTGAATTCTGTTGACAAAGGCCTTACCGTCACAGCATTTAATCGTATCGCAGTGGGTTAACAACATCCAAACTAATAACAAAAAAGCCATATGGTTTATCCATATGGCTTTTTGCTATATATCAGTGCCAGTACTTAATAATAATACCACATTTGGTGTATGATAGATATTATTAACTGGCATTATTTTTGCGAGAATGTGCAAAATCTTAAGCACAGTTTTAAAATATAAAACAGATTGACAACTTTCATTAATCAAAAATATTTATAAACTTTGCGGAAAATAACAACGTGTATTAAAAAAAGTACAATATAGATTATTCACGGAGAAATCAATTAATCAATACTTTACAAATAAATCAACCCCTGATATGAGCAAAATTAAACTAATCTTCATCCTGGCAATTATGTTGCCATTGATGAGTAATGCCCAACGTTATATTGGGATAGCAACCAGCAACTGGAGTGGTACCAACGGCATGTACCTCAATCCTGCGAACATTGCCGACAGTCGACACAAATTTACTATCGACCTGTTTTCGATTAACCTGGGCGTAAATAACAACCTGGCACAGCTGAATAATGGTCTGAGCGGGTTAACTAATATCGGAAATGACGGCATATCCTCTGCTTTTACATTCACTAACAACAACCAATTTAGTCTACTTGCTCCTTACTTTGAGCTACGCGGTCCTGGTGCTATGGTTAGTATCAACTCCAAGCACAGTATAGCAATTACAACACGGGTAAGGGCTATGAACCAGTTCCACAACTTTAACCAGGATCTGTATCGCTCAATAACTGATACTACTTACACTATCGATCCTAACAACACCAAGCCGGTAAGCATTAATTCTGATGCATTCAACTATACTACGCATGCATGGAGCGAAATTGGCCTGAGTTACGCAGGGGTTATCTATGATGGAGGAGATCACTTTGTGAAAGGTGGTTTCACTTTACGCTACCTCATGGGAGCCGCATATGTCAGTATGGTAAGTGGTGGTATCAATGCAACAGCTTACCCTTTCCAGGACTCACTGCGTATTACAAATACAAGCGTATCTTTTGGTAGTAACATTACAAGTGGTAATGGTATTAGTAGCAGCATATCCGACTATCTTGGTGGTGGCGGTAGCGGCTTCGGTGCCGATCTTGGCGTAGTATACGAATGGAGACCTGACCACGAAAAATACAGGTATGATATGGACGGCAAAACAGGTATTGGTGATCGTAGTAAGAACAAATATAAATTACGTTTCTCAGCTTCTGTAGTTGATCTTGGTTCAATTAAATATAAGACTAACAACTTCACAGCAAGTATCAAAACAAAATCAAGCCAACCTGCTATTATAAAAGGTAGCGCCCTGGCTGATAGCATTGGTAATTTTAACGACCTGAAGACTTTTGCAGCCAATCACAATATGGATATTGCTGATACAGGTACAGGTAGCACGACATCTAAAGTATATATGCCTACTGCTTTCATAGTAGGTGTTGACTATCATGCAGTAAAAGGCCTGTATGTAAATGCTATGTTCATGAGCAATATGGCTAACCGTGAAAAATTCGGTACGTCGTACTATAACCAATTAACAGTTACTCCACGTTGGGATACCCGCGTATTCAGTGCAGGTATACCTTTGACATATGATTTCCTGACCAAAAGCCTTAAGTATGGCCTGGGTCTGCGCGTAGGTGGTTTCTTCCTGGGTAGTGATGACCTGACAGGTATCATGGGTAAAAAAGGATACGGTGCTAACTTCTATTTTGGTGCATCAATTCCTATAAACAACAAAAAGCCTAAAGATAGTGATGGCGATGGCGTGTCAAATAAGAAAGATAAGTGTAAGAATGAGAAAGGTGTTTGGGAAGAAAGAGGATGCCCGAACCCTGATAAAGATGGTGATGGTGTATTAGACAAGGATGATAATTGTCCTGATGTTGCAGGGTCTAAAACTGCTAATGGATGTCCTGATAGTGACTTAGATGGTGTTGCTGATGCTGAAGACCGTTGCCCTACAGAGGCAGGCGCTCCTGGATTAGGTGGTTGTCCAGACCGTGATGCTGATGGTATTGCTGACATCGACGATGTTTGTCCGGATGTTCCGGGACTGGCCGAATACAAAGGCTGTCCAGACACTGATGGTGACGGTATTCCGGATAATGAAGATAAATGTCCGCAAAAACCAGGCCCCATAGCAAACGAAGGTTGCCCTGATACTGATAACGATGGTATTCCTGACCATATGGATAAATGCCCTACAGTAGCCGGTACCAAAGAAAACTATGGTTGTCCTGAAGTAAGCGTTCAAGTGAAAAAACGTCTCGCATTTGCAGCGACAGCAATCCAGTTTGACTTAGGAAAAGCTACAATCAAGAAAACATCTCACAAACTGCTAGACGAGGTAGTTGCGATCCTGAACGAGTATAAGGATTATAATATGACCATAGATGGTTATACAGACAACACAGGTAACGCTGAAAGAAATCTGCAATTATCTAAAGAACGTGCTAACGCTGTTAAAGAATACTTCATCAGCAAAGGTATATCTGCAGAAAGGCTAACTTCTGACGGCCATGGTATAGAAAATCCTGTAGCAAGCAACAAAACAGCTGCAGGACGTGCTAAAAACCGTCGTGTTGAAATGGATCTGAAATTGAAATAAAAGCAACTTTTAAAAACAAAAAAGCCCCTGCATTATGTAGGGGCTTTTTTATTTCCATAATATTTATGCTTATCAATGTCACACCATTTTAGATAAATACTGACATGTTTTAGGTAGGGCTGGTAATTTCTATTTGAATACACCATATACACACCTGGTAATTAACACATTAGTTTGGGACGTTTTCGGGACGGTATTTATTTGTATAAAAGCAGTAACTGAATGCATCTTTGCTATGTAAGCCAACCCGACGTTCAGGGTCTGGTGCCAAAGGCTTTATACCCTTGACAACTTCTGCTGCAACAACATGGTCTTCTCGATGTATAACAGGATGTTACCCCCTGTAACAGAAAAAAGCGCCCCGCAAGCGGGGCGCTTTTAAATAAAGAGTTTTTATTATAATCCTGTAACACACAACCCTATTGAAAAAGGCGTTAATGGTGGCCCTAAGAGGTCTTTATAAAGGTTGGTAAGATTATAGGTTCCTAATAGTGTAAAATTTCCATATCCTAAGCGAACAGTACCTGCAAACCGCCATGTCTCAAGATATCTTTTAGAGTTGACCTGGTAGATAATTTTGGTACCGTCTTCTTTACCCTTTGTATGCGCACCCATCAATGTACCTACCCTGAGGCCCAAAGCAGCCTTAAAGCCACTATTCCTGTTTTCTTTATTTCCGAAAAAACGCAGTTCAAATGGTGCTTCAAGATAAGTAGTGGTTACTTTATACCTTTTGTAATTAATAGTTTCAGGTACAAAACGAGCCTGGGCATTGCTGTCATTATCAGTAAGTACTACTTCCTGACCATTCAGGTATATATTGTCAACCCCAACACCAATGCCTGCAGCAAAACTGAAATGCGACTTTTTTATCGGAAAATCATAACATACATAACCATTGAAGCCCCTGCCAAAGCCTTTGGTTTTGATACTATCCGGTGCATTGAGCCAACCACTATAAGTAAATTGTAACATCAGGAAATCACGTGATGGTTTTGAAACCATGCTCTTTCCTGCCTTGTTATCATCTTTTTCTACATCCTGGGCCAAGACTGACTGTGTAGATACCGCCAGAGAAATGATGCCCATTATTGCATAACGTAGATTCATAAATAAGAATTGAAGCGCAAATATAGCACCCCCGGTACGTTTTATTTGTTAAAACTGCTACAATTGACCTAATACTGTGAAAGATACCCCGTTGTAGCATATATGAATAGGTAATTTTTTGCAGAATATATTGACCGTAATTGTGTTGGGAATATCAAATTTACTTACCTTTGCTGCCCCGAACTACACGGAGACTATAGCTCAGTTGGTTAGAGCGTCGGATTGTGGTTCCGAAGGTCGTGGGTTCGAGACCCATTAGTCTCCCATATTAAATCAATTTTAAAGTGCCTTATAGGCACTTTTTTTTGTTTCTATTGCTGTCAGATAATTGTTAGCTTTACATCCCTGAAAAAAGTAAACATAAAAATAAATATATAATATGAGTTTCGAGATCACAGGAAAGCTGATAGCTGTAAATGAGACACAACAGGTAAGCGAACGTTTTAAAAAACGTGAATTCGTATTGGAAACAGCAGAGGAGATAAATGGTAATGTGTATACAAATTATGCTAAGATGCAGTTGGTGCAAAACAAATGCGAGATCATAGATAACTATAAGCTGGGGGATATGATCAAAGTGAACTTTAATATTAAAGGCAATAAATGGGAGCGCGACGGGAATGTGAATTATATCACCAACCTCGATGCATGGAGAATTGAAAGTGCACAGCAACCTTCAAACAGTTCTCAACCCGCTTCTCCCGCATATACTAATATGAATACCGGCGGCAATACAGGGGCAAATGATAACTACAATCCATCTCCCGAAAGCGTAGATGATCTGCCGTTTTAACAATAAGGAATAAGGCAATAAAATATATATATAAGTGTCCTCAAACCTTATATGTGATTTAGAGGTCTTTTCATTTAACAAAACCTTTGATTTATTAACATTTTTTCATAAACTTGGTGAAAATTAGTATATCGATGCGTCGTTTTAATATAGCATACACCTTAGGCTGTGTAGCTTTGGCAGCTTTGACACTCCAGAGTTGCAACAGGAGCGGGGGGTTAGATAACCTTAACGTTATTACTAAACCTTATTCTTTACTGTTTTCTGATGCGAAAGGCCTTATCTACAGCACCAATGATGGTCAACGCTTTGAAGTGTACACGGGTTCAGACGGTATTCCTGTACAGACGCTTGCAACATCGGGCGAGCGCATGTTAATGGTTAAGCAAGGTGGAACTATATTGTTTGTAAGTGACGGGGCAAATGACAAGTTCCCGAATTTCAATCCAACATACGATAGTATCAACCTTTTTGCTTTCGGTCCCTCAATGATCATTAATCTCCCGGGTTACAATGATAGCGGTGCTGTAAAAAAAGACAGGATATACCTTGCCAGCAGAAAGGGTTCGGGTATAGTTTACCAGGACTATAACGGCAACAACGATTCTACCTGGTTCCAGGTAGGTGATCCGGCTCTTACAGACAAGGTAACATCATTTGCCCGCCAGGCAAACGGTACTATCGTTGCTTTTGATGATGTATCCCGTAAGATTTGGATCAAACCTGATCTGGCTACTGCCTGGATTAATAAGCCTGCAACAAACTTACCAGCTGCAGGTAACGGCCAGATGTATATCATTACACAAAAGAATGATATCATTGCTGTTGCTGTAAATGGCAATACTGACGGTATCTGGAGAAGTTCTGATGACGGCGCAACATTCTCAAAGCTTCCTGACATAATGGTTGACAACGTACCATTAAAGGACATTACATGTGCAGCAGCTCCCTTTGGCAAAGTATTGATAGCATGTACCAAAAATCATGGTATCTGGCGCTTTTCTGCACAAGGTGCATGGGAGAGTGCAAGCGTAGGTCTGAAAGAAGGTGCTGAAGTATATGCTATTTCATACAAGAACAATACTTTCAAGAACGAGAAAACAGGGGAATACGTATTTGTAGGCACTAACAGGGGATTGTATCGGAGTGATGACCTGGGCCAGAACTGGGTTCGCCTTGATGTAACCAGCATTAATAACACATTCACCGAGGTACATTAATCCTCGGTTTCAAAACCTAAAAGATCATTCAGGTCGCGCCGCTGTTTCTTAGTCGGGCGACCTGTTTTGCTTTGGCGCTTTCCGGTATTAAAGCTATTGGTCATGCGCTGATTATACTGTTTATCTTCCTCAGTTGTATGGTCAATATAATGCTGCGACGCTGTCTCATAGTTTACCCTATTCTGTATAATACCCGTCACTTTTATTGTCCACTTTCTGCCATCTGCCCTAACATCATATATGTCACCTATAGCTACTGATCTCGCAGGCTTCATTGTAGCGCCGGCTAGCCTTACTCGTCCATCATCACATGCTTTTGTCGCCAATGTTCTTGTTTTGAATATACGTATCGCCCAAAGGTACTTGTCTAGTCTTGTCCTATCGTCACTCATAAACTCTTGATATATGTCTAACAAATATCAAAAATAATAGCAAAAGGGCGGCTACTTTTATATTTTTACCTTTCGCATTTTCAACAATATGCATTCATTGATCATTTTCGCATCGGGCAAGGGCAGTAATGCGCAGGCAATTATTGATTATTTCAAAAATAATGGTGGGGCAAGAGTATCTCTTATTGTCAGCAACAAAGCTGAGGCCGGCGTTTTTAACATTGCGCGGGCTGAAGGAGTCCCGTCGATGCTTATAGACAAGATAATGTTTAACAGCACTCAGTTCATCGAAGACTTGAAAATGCATAACCCTGCGCTGATAATTTTGGCAGGCTTTTTATGGAAAATACCGACAGTGTTGGTTAAAGCTTTCCCTGAACAGATTGTCAATATTCACCCTGCACTGTTACCCAAATATGGTGGTAAAGGCATGTACGGGTCTCATGTGCACGAATCGGTGATTAGCGCGGGAGAAACAGAAAGTGGCATAACCATACATTATGTTGACGAAGTATATGACAATGGGAATAAAATCTTGCAGGCCCATTGCCCCATACAACCCGGGGATACTGCAGACATACTGGCAGAAAGCATTCATAAACTGGAACATTTCTTCTATCCACGAACCATTGAATACCTGTTGGAGAATATTTAATAAATTACAGCGGGCAATATCAGCAGTCGTCGTCCGTTTTTTTAATTCAGAACGTAGTTTATTACTCGTAAGTTATGAATATCAGCAGGATACTATCCATAATACTCTTTCTAACCATCAGCAACGTAGCTTTTGGCCAGAATATGCCTATCGGGCAATGGCGTTCACATCTTCCCTACAACAGTGCTGTAAGTATAGCCACTGATGGAGTAAAAATGTACGTAGCAACCCAATACAGCTTTTACACACTTGATATTGTCAGTGACGAACCAATACCTTACAGCAAAGTAAGTGGAATGTCAGATGTAGGCATGTCTAAAATTGCTTATGACGACTTTACAGGTACCGTTATCATGACCTACGAGAACAGCAATATTGACCTGTTCAAAAATGGCAGCTTCTACAATATTCCTGATTTGAAATTGAAAACAGTTACGGGCACCAAAACAGTCAACCAGATACTTACAGAAGATGGACTGGCCTACCTGAGCACAGATGTTGGTATTGTAGTGGTCAATCTGGCAGAAAATGAGATCAAAGAGACCTATAATTTCACAAAGAACAGTGAAAACATACCCGTCAAGGGATTAGTATCCTTAAACAATTTATTTTATGCCGCAACAGATAAGGGGCTGTACAAAATAAATAAAGACAACCCCGGCTTACAGTCATTCCAGGAGTGGACAGCATTGGACACATCCCACAACTTCGTATCAATTGCCTCAACACAAGGGAGGGTATTCCTCGCTCTTCAGGACACAGTGTTTGTCCTTGAAAATGATACAATGCGCAATATTTACCAGCCAGGCGATAGTTTAATAACTAACATTGAAGAAGGTATTAACAGCCTGTGGGTAGTGCAGTATAATGACACTACTTTTCAGGGAATAGCCTTAAGAATGAATATGGATTATCAGTTTACAGATACCATCAACACTCTGGGTAAAGCTATCGAAATGATAGACATAGCAGATCCGGATAGTACAAAGTGGGTGGCTAGTATAGCAAATGGTCTGAAAAAACGCACAAGAAAGGGTTCTACATTCAGCACATATGCGCCTGCCGGGCCTGGAGACATTGCCAATTTTGACATATATGCGCGTGACAAAGACCTGGTTGTGGCGCATGGCGGATTTGACGATAAATACAGGCCTTTAGGCAATGGTAACGGCTTCTCTGTGTACAAGGAAAATGAGTGGAAAAGCTATAAGATATTTGATTACGCACCATTTGGGGATAGTGTCGTAGACATCAGCAATATATTGAAAGGTCCCAAAGGAGAAATATATGCCGGTTCAACTGAAAGTGGTTTATTTATCCTTAGTGCAGATGGCAGTACCGAATATTACAAACAAAATTCGTTTATCGACCCATCCAGTACGGGTAGTACTTTATACCGCATTGGAGGGATGACATTTGACAACGATGGAGTACTATGGTTGACTGTTTTAGGCGGTACACCTCACGAGCTGGTGTCTCGCACAATAGACGGACAGTGGCATCAATACACTATTTCTGCCAACAGGACGATTGCCAACTCCGCGGGTTACCTAATAACAGATGATGTAAACCAGAAATGGTATGCTGCACCCGGCGGGGGTGGCTTAATCGTTTACGACGATAACCACACTCCAGAAGTACCTGGTGATGACACTTACATACAACTTCAGTCTGGTGAGGGCTCAGGAGGATTACCTGACAATGAAGTACTATGCCTTGCCAATGATAAATCGGGTGCTGTATGGATAGGTACTGCCAATGGTATAGGCATTGTCAATTGCCCCTCACAGGTAATACAGCGCCAATGCGAGGCAGAGAAACGGATTGTACAGTTTGACCAGTTTGCCGGTTATCTCTTCCAGAACGAGCAAGTGAGAACTATTGCTGTAGACGGGGCTAACCGTAAATGGATAGGCACTAACAATGGTGTATGGCTGATATCGGCTAACGGCGATGAAATTATCGAACGATTTACAAAAGACAATAGTCCTCTTCCATCAGATATCATCCAGAAAATCACCATTGATCCGTTAACCGGCGATGTTTACATAGGAACAGAAATGGGATTGATGAGTTATCATGGAACCGCTATTGATGGAGGAAAACAAAACAATGATCTTATTACATACCCCAATCCGGTTCCTTCAGGCTATACAGGCACTATTGCTATAAAGGGCTTTGTTGAAAATGCCGATGTGCGAATAACAGACATCTCCGGTCAACTGGTATACCGCACAACAGCGCTTGGCGGACAGGCTGTATGGAATGGCAAAGATTACACAGGCCGCAGGCCACAATCTGGCGTTTACCTCATATTTGGCACTAACAAAGACGGCTCTGAAACTGTAAAGGGCAAAATGGTCTTTATGGAATAAACTATGTTGCAACAAACTAATGGCATAGTATTACGCTCTGTAAAATATGGCGAAACAAGCCTTATTTGTACTGTTTTTACAGACGTTTATGGTGTGCAATCCTACCTGGTACAAGGCATACGTACTACTGGTAAAAACAAACAAAGCAGGGCAGGGTTATTACAACCTGCTACACTTCTTGATATGATAGTGTACCACAAGCCTACTGCCAACCTTCAACGGATAAAAGAGTTTCATCCTGCGTACGTATACCTTTCTTTACAAGAAGACATTATCAAAAACAGCATAGCTCTCTTTTCTGTAGAACTACTTTTGCGCTTGCTACCCGAACAGGCGCCTTTTTCTGAACTTTTTAACCTGTCATATGATTACTTCTGCTCTATTGACAAAACTGATAGTGCATATATAGGCAACTACCCTGTATATTTCGTGGTGCAGTGCAGCAATATGCTAGGTTATAACATCAACGGGAATTATTGCGCTGACACTCCTTACCTGAATCTACAGGAGGGTGGTTATACTGCTCATCCTCCCTCTGAAAGACCTTTTGTGACAGACGATGATGCACAAATGCTTGATAAACTCTTAAATGCTAACAATTTTGACCAGGCACAACAGGTTGAGATGAATGGCAGTGCGCGTTTTCGTATGCTAGACTGGTTGCTGGCATTTATGCATAACCATACTCAGCATATGGGGGAGATACGGTCACTTCCCGTACTTCGGTCAATATTACACTAACTTATTTTATGATCTTCATGCGTCGGCCAACACGCACCAGGTAGTTTTTGAAAAAGCTGAACTGACCCAGAAATACACTGATGAGCAAAACGCTCACCGGCCACAAAAGGGTAATAAGCAGAACGTACAGCACATAATACAACACCCCCTTGTCTATTTGTACCAGTGCTAATATCTTTCGACCGGCATAACCACACAAACTTCCTCCAAGGGCAAAAGTGCATAGTATCAGGAATAGTTGTATCCCATTTACTTTCCACTTATTTTTCAGCTTGTCGAACATTAAAAACTGTATAACTGTTTAATTTGCGTGTGCAAATCTAAGTTTTATTCTGAAAGCAGTGCCTATTGTGTTTATCTTAGTGATAATTATTGAAAATTCCCGTTCGAGATGCGACAACTTATATTATTGATATTGTTATTACCTTTTATTGTCACGGCGCAGGAATACCCGCAAGGATATTTTCGGAATCCACTTAATATCCCTATTGTACTGGCCGGTAATTTCGGCGAATGCAGATCGAACCATTTTCACAGCGGGCTGGATATCAAAACAGAAAGCAGGGAGAACCTACCCGTATATGCGGCGGCTGATGGCTATGTAGCGAGGATAAAAATGCAAAAAGGCGGGTTTGGGCATGCCCTATACCTTGTCCATCCCAACGGATACTCTACACTATATGCACACCTGAATGATTTTGCTCCCGAAATACAGGAATACATGAAAGCCGAACAATACCGCCGCAAAAGCTGGACTGTAGACCTGTATATACCTGCTTCAAAGTTTCCTGTAAAAAAAGGTGACCTGATCGCCTACTCCGGTAATACCGGAGGTTCCACAGCACCTCATCTTCATTTTGAGATACGTGATTCACGTACTGAGAATCCAGTTAACCCACTGCTGTTTGGTTTCGATATCAAAGACAACATTCCCCCTACACCCTACAACGTGGTATTCTACGATATGCTCCAAAGTGTATATGAGCAAAAGCCATTGTTCAAAACACCCAAAAAAAAAGGGAATATATACTTCATAGATACGGTTATCGTCAGTACGCCTTTAATAGGTATCGGGATTGATGAGTTTGACTACATGAATGACAGTAAGAACACTCTTACTATGTATAAAGGAGAGCTTTATATGGATGAAGAGCAACAAAGTGAGATAACAATCGACAATATATCATATGATATCACCCGCTACCTGCACGCTTTTGCCGATTATAAGACCAAACGGGAAAAAGACCGCTGGGTACAACAGTTCTTTCTGTTGCCCGGCAACCGCCTGACACATATTTACACGCAACTGAACAAAATGAAAGGCCGGTTAGAAATTGAGGACGGACTGCCACATTTGGTGAAAATGCATTTGGCGGATGCGTTGGGCAATCCTACAAATATTGAATTCTATGTTCGGTACAATGGGGCAGAACAAGTACCTAATAATTGCGATAGCGGTACACTGTTCAAAGTAAATAAGCCTAATAGCTTCTCACACCCCAATGTAAAATTCGTACTAGATAGTAAAGACTTATATGACGATGTATGTTTTACATTCATTGAGAAGCCTGATGCGAATGCCTACTCAGCACGCTATTACCTGCACAACACGTCTGTGCCCGTACATTCTTATTTCAGTTTGTACATTAAACCAAACAAACCGGTACCATTTGAGCTGCGTAGCAAAATAGCCCTGGTAGAAGAAGACAATAATAAAGACTATGGCAAAGCTGCTGTTTATGACAATGGATGGTACCGGGCGTCTACCCGCAACTTTGGCCAATACAGACTTGTGGCCGATAACACGCCTCCTTCTATCATACCTATGCAAAGCAGGGAGGCATTGTTGAAATCAAGTCGTATCACTTTTAAAGTTAATGAAGATATTACGTCTGTTGACAAGTTTGATGCAACGCTGGACGGGCAGTGGGTTCCTTTTGAACAAAGTGGCGATGTATTCTTTTATACCTTTGATGATCATTGTCCCAAAGGAGACCATGAACTTATCATCACGGCTGCTGATGAGAATGGGAACGAAGAGACGATCAAATACTCATTCAAAAGATAATATACAATGGAATTAAAAGCAGGTGACAAAGCACCCTTATTTAAAGCAAAAGACCAGCACGGAAATACTATATCGCTGGGAGATTATAAAGGCAAAAAACTGGTGATATACTTCTATCCTGAAGATGATACCGAACTGTGTACCAAACAAGCATGCAACTTCAGGGACAGCAGGAAAGACCTGGAAAAGTATGGCATCACAGTATTGGGTGTCAGCCCTGATACCAAAGACAGTCATGTACACTTTACGGAAAAGTTCAAACTCAACTTTCCACTGCTGGTAGACCCTGAAAAGAAAATATCAGGACTTTACGGTACATGGGGCGAGAAGAATATGTATGGCAATATTGTTATCGGAATGCGTCGCTGGACCTTCCTCATTAACGAAGATGGCACTATACAGCACATCATTAAAAAACCAAAGACTGGTAACGATACTGTGCAGATACTAGCTAAGTGGGGGCTTTAGAAGTTCAGCCTCATACTACCAAACACGCCAAAATCCCGGCGTAGGTTCTCATTTGGAATGCTTTTAGGCGTTACACGCCACACAAAGTCTACGCGAAATATCTTCAATATATTCTCAATACCTGTGCCCACCTCCAGATATGGTTTCCCATCCAGTGAACGGAAGGTAAATCCTTTGTCGAAGTTATAGGCTTTGTTGGCGTCGCTCAATGAGCCTACAAGGCCTTTGGCCGTCCAGAACTGGCGAAACTTAAGCTTTTTCACCAATGGAATGTATTTCAGCAATCCGCCACCCAGGCTATGTTCCAGGTTGATGCCAATATACTGGTCACTCAGGAACTCGTATTGGTTCATCATATTGAATGCGTACTTGTTATATGAGTAATATTCGTTACCTGGATGCTGCTCCAGCAACGGATAAGGCAACGTGCCAAAATATTTACCCATGAACAGGTTTACATACAACTGGCCCATTGCGGGTATTCGCCAGTTGTCCGATACTGTGAGTGTTACACGCTGGTAGTCATAATCGCTTTTAAGCACGTTCTTCAGTCCTAATGCCAGACGCATTTCAACTATCGGGTATTTGCTGCCCAGGCTGTAGCGGTAATAATTACCGTTCAGGAACCTTTCTTTATAGGCATACCTCAACCTAACATTTACTTCGCTGTTGGTAACCGTCGGTGAGGCATTGCCATTCACATCTCTGAATATACTGGACGAAGGCAGAGGATCATAGGGATCATATATTTTATGATATACAGTAAGCATCTGGCTGAAACCGCTGAAGAATTCATGGTAAAACTCAAACCTTACATCATCGGCAAATACGTATTTCAGGGGTATGCCAGATTTTCTGATCAGAGATGTTGCTATGTTGTTAAAGGTAACCCTGTCATAATAATTCACAGTATAATCTATATCTCTTGTATAAGCAAAATTGAAGTACATGCGTGGCTGTCGCTTAATCAGCCAGAATGCGTTCATGTTGTATTTATATCTATTGTCACCTACACCATACGCCAGATAACCATTCAGATAGATACTCTTAAACAATTTAGGTGTTGTTCCTAATGAGAACTGGAAACGGTTGCCTTCTATCTGGTTGTTGCTGTAAGCATTCCAGTACGGACCAACTTCTATCGGGCCAAATTTATACCCTCCTGTTGCAAATATTTTACCCAGTGTTTTCAACCTATTGTAAGCCCTGTTGTTTTCCAGCGAGTCATACATATCATATATGCCCTGTTCATTTCTATTCAGCTTTTCATGTCGTGCATGCTCCCAGAAGGCTTCACCCATACTAGTAGCACTGTCTGCCACCACAACATCTTTCTTAAAGCTCTTACCGTTCACTGTCTCGCTGATCTCAGGTTTGTTTACCTCAAGGTCTTTGTAAGAAGTCGTTTTTCTAACAATAAAGCCAGGGATCTTTACCAACCCTTCCTGGCTTATTGCCAGTTCTGCGGTAATGTTCTCTTTAGTGCAGAACCATAATGAATCACCAAACGGTTCATACTCTTTATAAAAAGAAGATTTCTTTACCCAGTTCACATTAGCAGCTGCAGGCATGTCAGCCGATATGTGTTGTATCGCAAATACAGAGTCTACTATTTTCAATATACCTTCAAAACAGTTCTCGCCTTTGCGTTGTGGCTCAAAATGCAGGGTGATGATATTATGACCGTATAACTGTTGTGTATCTCTGATCCTATACTTATAAAAAGCGAGTGCATTATTACTGGCCGGGCTGATGAATTCCTTATCAAAAAATGGCAGCCTGTTCTCGTATGGGTCAATAGCCAGGTATATCTTACCCAGGTATTGAGACATACTGTTCATCATGTTCTTATTGTTAATGACCTTTACCTGCGTCGCCTTTATATATTCCTTACTTTTTTTCGGTTCCCGCTGATAGTAATAGTCCGACAGAGCCTCTGTCAGATACATGGGTAGAAAAGGCTGATCATACGAGTTAGAATCTGTATTCTCGAATACGAAGCCTAATTGTTTAAGGTATGGTACAGGCAGCTTTTCAAAGGTTTTGCGGTTCAGGTTCAGCAGGTCAAGTTCTATCTTATTATAAGATTCATATTTATAATTCTCCAGCCTTGAAGTACTATTTACAGGTTTTTGACGAATTACAGTCTTCATCAAGGTTATAGCAGGGTCTTCTCCTGGCTTGATGATCACCTCCTTCATAAAGTTCGATGAACGTTCCAGTTCTATATTATAAGTAGCCTTCTTTTTACCTTTATCTATTTTTACAGCTTTGTGTTCATAACCTATCACCTGAGCTTTAATACTGTCACCTGGCAACAATGCCACCTCTATAAGGTACACACCATCTGCATCTGTAACTGTACCTACCTGGCTACCGGTGATGAATACAGGTGCAAAAGGTACAGGTTGTCCGTCTTCAGCATCCGTTATCTTGCCTGTAAGCACATAACCATTGAAATATTGCTTTCTTACAGGCTGGTTCAGCGACTCTTTTTTCTTCAACGAGTCGTTGGTTTGCGCATGCAGGTGCACTACCATAAATAATAACAACAATAAAATACCTGCCTGCTTAATATTCATAATACTTTGGGGTGCACAGCCTCAAACACGAATGTTAATGACCGCTCATAAGCCCTGTAGCTTAACATTAAAACAACAGGGAAATAAAAAAGTATGCAAAAATACGATAGCATATTGGTAAACCACTATATTTATGACCGTTATGGATCTGAAGAAATTTGCTAAGAAAGCCGACAAAAAAAAGGGCAAACTCATAAAATTCCTTAATAAACTGGATAGGATAGTGCCTGAAGACTTGCCCGTACTGGTAGCTGAGATAGAGAAAGCCGTTTGGGAAGATGTTAATTGCCTGGAATGTGCTAATTGCTGCAAAACCATGACGCCCACCTATACCAATAAAGACATAGCCCGAATTTCCAAACACATGGGCATGACACCAAAACAGTTCAAAGACAAATGGCTGTATAAAGACGAGGATGGAGACTGGATGAATACAGCTACTCCTTGTCAGTTTCTGGGTAGCGACAATAAATGTACCATATATGAAATACGCCCTGCTGACTGTGCAGAGTTCCCGCATCATAACAAAAAGCCTTTCGAGTTGTACAATGATACCTTCATAGGTAACGTACCTCGCTGCCCTGCTACATTCGAGCTTGTAAACAAGCTCAGAAAAAGAGTGGAGAAGGAATACGAATGGTAAGCCCTTATATTCTTTTACTCAATTAAATACTGAATTTAATTATTGATAGCCCCATTATTGATCCAGCACTCAATCTGTTTCCTTTCTGTTGACGACAACGAGTTGTTCGGCGGCATTGATTTAGTGGTCACCACTGCGCTCTTCAACCTGCCGCTTTTATAATAGGCATACACATTGTCATAATTGGTAAAGTTCCCTATCGATGAATTACCTGAATGACAACCACTTGTAGCGCACTTCGAGCTTATGAGCGGTTTGATAGTTGAGGAGTAAGCAACTGTACTACAGTCTACGGGCGTTGATTTTTTACAGGAAAAAATAAACAGGCAAAACCCGATAATGGCGTAGCGCTTCATGTTTGTTGTTTTGTTTGTATCAAAAACGCTAATGTCCCTTCACTAGTATTTAAACATTGTGTTTTTGTGATGAACATGGATATTCTGTAGATGAACATGGATATATTAATACCGTGACGGTAGAGATTTGACCAATAAAAAAATCCCTGTATGAATATCATACAGGGATGTAGTGTTTTATCAATTATTAATATTCGTCTTCGTTAAAGAAGAAATCCTCTTGAGTAGGATAGTCAGGCCATATGTCTTCAATGCCTTCATATATCTCACCCTCGTCGTCCAGCTCCTGGATGTTCTCAACCACCTCAAGCGGTGCTCCCGAACGGATAGCGTAATCTATCAACTCGTCTTTTGTCGCCGGCCATGGTGCATCTTCAAGATGTGATGCTAATTCGAGTGTCCAAAACATATTAAATTTATTTTATTGTATTACTTGCTCCCGCAAATGTAAGTTTTCAATTTACAATTACAAACTTTTTAATTTTAATGTAACAATATTGATTTTTCAATGACATTGCTTGATGAAATTTAATATAGGTAATTGTTTGGTTAAGCTGTCTTTTTAATAGATTTTTACATCATGCTGGTAGCCGATAACCTTGTTAAAAAATATGGCGATCTTACCGTCGTCGGCGGTGTGTCTTTGCAAGTTGGCAAGGGCGAGGTGGTTTCGGTTATCGGGGCATCGGGTGCGGGCAAAAGCACCTTGCTGCACCTGCTGGGAGGATTGGATAAACCGGATAGCGGGCAGGTAACTATACATAACACTGATCTTTTTGCCCTACAACAGAAAAAACAGGCAGCGTTCCGCAATAAGCATATGGGCTTTGTGTTCCAGTTTCACCACCTATTGCCCGAGTTTACAGCAATAGAGAATGTAGCTGTACCGTTATGGATAAGTGGCAAAGGGAAAAAACAAGCTCTTGAAGAGGCTGCTGAGATACTGCATGTAGTAGGGCTGTCAGCCCGGATTAATAATAAGCCGTCTGAACTTTCAGGCGGCGAGCAACAACGTGTGGCTATAGCAAGGGCTCTGGTCAACAAACCGGATGTAATTATGGCTGACGAACCTACAGGCAACCTTGATAGTAATAACGCAGAGGCCATACACCGCCTTTTTTTGAGCCTGAGAGAACAATTCGGGCAAACATTTGTAATGATAACACACAATGATGAACTAGCCGGAATGACCGACAGGACGCTGATTATGAAGGACGGAAAAATAATTGAGGAGCGTCACAATAATTAATATTATATTTATAATACTTATTATAAAACAGGCGGAAAAGAAGAAATTTGGATATTGCTTTTTCGTTTTGGTAAAAAGTATATTTTTGCACCATAATTAAATGCATAAATCATGTCTGAAATTGCAACTCGCGTTAAGAAAATTATCGTGGACAAACTGGGTGTAGACGAATCAGAAGTTACCCCTGAAGCTAGTTTTACTAACGACCTGGGAGCTGATTCTCTGGATACAGTAGAATTGATCATGGAATTCGAAAAAGAATTCAACATCTCTATCCCTGACGAACAGGCAGAGACCATTACTACTGTAGGCCAGGCTATATCTTACCTGGAAGAGCACGTAAAGTAAATTTTGATTTAGAATTAGTTAACTGAAATTGTTTCAATGAAATTACCGTTAAAACGCGTTGTCGTTACGGGTCTCGGCGCACTGACTCCATTAGGTAACACCGTTCCGGCTTACTGGGAAGGCTTAATTAATGGTGTTTCGGGCGCCGATTTCATTAAACAATTCGATGTAACAAAGTTCAAAACCAAATTTGCGTGCGAGTTAAAGGACTTCGATCCGCTCAACTACCTGGACCGCAAGGAAGCCAGGAAACTGGATCGTTTTTCTCAACTTGCAGTTATTTCTGCCGACGAAGCAGTACAGCATGCAAGGCTTACTGACGAAAGCATAAATAAAGACCGCGTAGGTGTGATCTGGGCATCGGGCATCGGGGGTATGATCACCTTCATTGAAGAGATGACAGCATTCAATGCCGGAGACGGAACGCCTAGGTTTAACCCCTTTTTCATTCCCAAACTGATATTAGACATCGCAGCAGGCCATATTTCTATGAAATACGGTTTCCGCGGGCCTAATTTCGCTACTGTAAGCGCCTGTGCTTCTTCAACCAACGCATTAATAGATGCCTTTAACTATATACGCCTGGGCAAAGCTGACGTATTTATTACTGGTGGTTCTGAAGCCGTGGTAACAGAAGCAGGCATAGGTGGTTTCAATGCAATGAAAGCACTGAGCGAACGTAACGACGATCCGGCAACAGCCAGCCGCCCCTTTGATAAGGACAGGGATGGTTTTGTACTGGGCGAAGGGGGTTGTGCAATTGTGCTGGAAGAGTATGAACATGCTAAAAAACGTGGCGTGCCTATATTGGCCGAAGTATGCGGCGGTGGCATGAGTGCCGATGCCTATCACTTGACTGCTCCGCACCCTGAAGGATTGGGTGTTATCAATGTGATGAACAATGTACTGGATGACGCAGGTATGAAACCGGAAGAGGTGGATTACATCAACGTACATGGTACATCTACTCCATTGGGTGACATCGCAGAACTTACGGCTATCAAAAAAGTATTCGGCGAACACTCTTATAACCTCAACATCAGCTCTACAAAATCTATGACCGGCCATCTGCTGGGAGGTGCGGGAGCTATTGAAGCTATCGCGAGTATCAAAGCAGTGATGCACGATATAGTGCCGCCGACCATCAATCACTTTACAGATGATCCGGAAATAGATCCGAAACTGAACCTGACTTTCCACAAGGCTCAGCAACGTACTGTAAATGTGGCGCTAAGCAACACTTTTGGCTTTGGCGGACACAATGCATCTGTCATATTTAAAAAATACCAGGAGTAGTTGTGAGGCGGTTTACCTCACGAATTCTGCACCTATTTTCACCCAACAAACAGTTGGTATCGCAGTTAGAGCACCTGTTAGGTTTTACGCCTAACCATTTGCCTTATTATCAGCTGGCATTGATGCATCGGTCCAAACTGGAAGAAATAGCACAGAATAATGAAAGGCTCGAGTTCTTGGGCGATGCCATACTAGGCTCTGTTATTGCAGATTACCTTTTCAAAAAATACCCATACCAATCTGAAGGATACCTGACGGAGATGCGCTCCCGCATAGTACGTCGCGAAACACTGAACAATCTGGCGCTACGTATGGGGCTGCAAAAGATCGTTCAGTACAACGAGAACGATAAAGGGCTAAGCCGCAGCCATATATTCGGTAATGCGCTGGAAGCATTAATAGGTGCTGTTTACCTTGACCAGGGGTTTTCCCGTACCAAGAGTTTTATACTCAAACAGATACTCAAACCATACATTGATATTGACACGTTGGAAAACAGGGATACAAACTTTAAGAACAAACTCCTCAGCTGGTCACAGAAGAAGAACAACAATATCAGTTTTGAAACCATAAGCGAAGAGAACGAAGGTACCCGCAAAATATTCACTATAGGTATTCAGCTTGAAGGCGAAATTATTGCTACTGGTACGGGCTACAATAAAAAGGAAGCCGGACAGGTAGCTGCTCAAAATGCTATAGAAAAGTTGGGGTTGTAAATCTTAGTGGCATTTAAAATGCTCAAACGGTTCTTTACAGGCATTACATTTATATAATGCTTTGCAGGAAGTAGGCCCATACTGGCTTACGAGCTCTGTGTCTGTTGAACCACACCTGGGACATGGCACATTATCCTGCTGAAACAAACCCAAACCTGAGTCAGATGTCTTTCTTTGTGGTGGAGCTATTCCATATTCTTTTAACTTTCGTTTTCCATCTTCACTCATCCAGTCAGTGGTCCATGCAGGACTAAGTTGCTCTTGAAAATGTACTTTTTTAATGCCTCGGCTCATCAGAGACATGCGTATATTCATACTGATCATATCCATAGCCGGACAACCGCTATAGGTAGGCGTGATAACAATAGTAACTTCCGTGCCCTCTTCATTATCCAATCGTACATCTCTGATGATACCCATATCGATCACTGTAAGCACAGGCACTTCCGGATCAGACACCTGACTCAACCATTCATATACCTGTTCTGTTGCTATACTCATTGTCCTATAAAATTACGTAACTGCCATGACATAAGAGATGAAGAGTATTATCTGAAGACATGGTTATTCACCATACTTGTACCATCAGCCATTTTAGAAAGTATAACAGCATCTGCCGGTCGTACCATCAGCTCATCCAGCGCACGGTATGCCGGATTGATAATATTAATAAGCTCCACTTCTACCCTGTAGCAGCTTACAGGTATATTGAAATAACCATTTGCGCGGAGCCACAAACCTTTGTTATCAGTACTTTCCTGTACTAATATCATTTTATTTAGTACCAGGCTGTCTTTTTCATCGAAACCCATCACCCTGAACCTTCCTATTTTGTAGTCCTTATCACTTACTAATGTCCACGCAGAGAACTCATATAACTGGTTATGATAGGCAGGAGTAAGCTTTTGGTTGAAAACAATATTCATATTACCTTTTATAGCTACTTCGGCCCCAGCTCCAAACAACTTTTCAGTAGCTGCTCCTGTATCATAATGTTCTACTGCCCACGGACCGACATCATTAATACATGTATCTCCCACTGTCATACTATTGAAAACTAACTGCAAACTATCAAGGTACTGTTGTTCGTAATTACGTATGTGTTCAGGATACAATACATACACATCGTAACCTTGTTTGGTGCCTATTGTCTTCGACATGTCGATGATATGTTGTTCATCCCTGTTAAGTGCAACACCGGCAGGATGAAGCACCAGTACCCCTTTCCTATTCTCAGTTTGGCTAAAGTATTTCTCAGTAAATGGCCCGCCATTTACCTTTACCTGTGCAAATGCCTGCGACCATGAGCTACGCGACATCATCACATCCATAAGCGGTAGATGTAACTGCAAAGCAATATTAAAAGCACCGGCAAGTATATCACTTTGCCCGGCATGCACGCCCAGCTTTTCAGTGCCAATATGTACATAGGGCATTACCAGTATCGCCTGTAAATCTTCTTTTTCAAAATGGTGTTGTGCAAGATAATGCTGCCATGTTACTCCATCATTATGATGCAGAGTATTATATTTTTTATGAGCCGTTTGTGCAAGTGCTCTTGTCTTTTCAGCAAACGGGATAGCTTCAAATAACCATACAAGAAGCAAAAAGGATGCAATAATTATTGCGGTAATCTTCCTACCCTTTGACCGGAGTTGAACATACGAACGGTATAAAATGACTACAGAAACAATGGTTACGATATAATAATACGGCCATGCAAAACGACCAACTGCCCTGAACTGGCGAATGATATAAGCATGGTCAAGGCATGTATAACATTTTCTAAAAACGATAGAACTGGCAAATAGCAACATGCATACTGCAATCCATAACCATATCCCCACCTGTTTATCATCTGCTGACGGACTGTTGATCTGCCTCTGCCTGAATACTTTCAGCAAATAGACTACAAAAGCAATCAGTAGTATAATAATCGTTGCCATACCTGTGTAAGCATATCCCTCATTACCTGCACTTAAGGCACCTGTTTGTGTATGTTTTTCCAGCCATATCCATACGGGAGATGTATATGAGGTGTAGATATCATTAAGAAAGGTCCTGTTATCTCTTGCGCCATAAGGATATTGCGGTCTGTCAGTAACAGTATCTGTCAACAGCATGAAAACCTTAAGTACAACCATGGGAACTGTTACAGCCAACCATACAGGTAGTAGGTGCTTCCATTTTGAGCGTAGTCCACCTCTTAATGACACAACATATGCCGGAGTGTAGAAAACCACCCACAATACATACATCATTGAGAAATACACGTGCACAAATGCGATGACCAGAGCTGTTAAGAATAATCGCCATACATATTTGCGCTGTCCTGTTTGTAGCCATGCAAGGTGATAGTAAAACAACATAGGCAACACACAAGCATATGCCAATGAAAAATGCCCCGTGAGTTTCAACTGCTGCGGAGACATGATGATGATGAGACAAGCAAAAACAAATGCCCACCATTGCGGCAAGACTAACCTGAGTAGGATCTTATATATATATACAATACCCAGGAAAAATCCTGTCCCGATAAGAAGATGTATCACAACCATTGGATTAACATGAATCCAATGGTTTATATAACCCAACAGTACAGAAAAAACAGGCTGTCCGTCAGTAAACACAATATGCTCACCATAAGGATAGTTCATTCCCGTGAACCATACACCTTCGCCATAGGTGGCATGATATAAAAACGTAAAATAATTTTTGGCTCCATCGCCGGTTGTGCTGAGTAATACACTACCCGGTGCAGTAACTATATACGAAAGGCAATAGATTGTAACTGCCAATGCAGCCAGTGATACCAACAGGAATGATACTCTTTCTTTTTTCATGCCTGTATCATTTTCGGCGGACAACAAGTTTCAGAAAATTCATCGCCTCGCTTATCAGCAATTTATAGTTCATACTGCTGAAAACAACATTGTCATTTAGCCTTACAGGTATGGCTTTTATCCTGAATCTTTGTTTGTGCGCATTCCTAATAAACTCCAGGTCGAAGAGATACCTATTGATAGAAGTAGAAAGGAATACATCTTTTGCCTCTGCCTTAAAGCCTTTCAAACCACATTGCGTATCGGTAACCGGCAGACTGAAAAGAATAGCTGTAAGCAGCCGCAGTACTTTAGAAATATACCTGCGTGCAAGCGGCACCCTGGCATAATACTGTTCATCCTTTACACCGATAGCAATATCGATATCCGGGTCTTGCAGGGCTGTATAAATATCAGCAATACTATCAGAAGCATATGGAAAATCAATATCCGTGTATATGATAACACTAGTTGTTGCTATTGATACCCCTTTCCTCAGGGTATACCCTTTTCCCCTGTTGGCATGGTTTTCTACCAATTGAAAAGATGGTATCTTTTCCTCAAGTGTTGCTATGTCCTGCTGGCTGATACCACGCGTGCTGCCATCATTCACCAAAATAACGCTTACGGGTATGCCCAGCTTTGCTGACAAGGCATAATACTGTTCTACAACCCGCGACACCCAATGCTGCTGCGGATCATAACAAGGTAACACTATGGAACATGATGGCTTTATATTCACACCTGTACGGTAATTATGCTTGATATACAGGTATAGGACCGTAAAGAGGCATTACCATTCCATACCCGGGTATGTGCGCTGCATAAACTGCAGCTCGGTAAGTATGTACCCTAAATGCTCAGTATGGCGGCCACTCTTACCCCCTTCCTGCATCCAGCTATTTTCCGGCAAACTCAAAGTAGCTTCCTCGAAAACAGTTTTTACCTCTTCTATCCAGCCTTCCAACAATTGTTTTACATCCACTGCTATGCCTTTATCTGTCATTATCTGCTCTGCTGCAGTCATGGTAAACATCTCGCCTGTAAACGTCCACAGATCATTTACAGCTGCCTGTATCTTTTCATGACTTTCCTCCGTACCGTCACCCAGACGAATTACCCACTCAGCACTCCAGCGTTTATGGTAAGTAACCTCTTTCAATGACTTTTCAGCTATGGCTGCAAGTTGCAGATCTTTACTTTTCTGCAAAGCCTTGTAATACATGAACTGGAATACATCAAAGAAGAAAGCGCGAGCAACAGTTACAGCCCAGTCGCCGTTGGGTTGTTCCACTAACAATATGTTGCGGTAATCCCAGCCATCGCGCAGGTAGGCAAGGTCATCTTCATCAAACGGCTCGTTCCTCTTTATTTTCTCTTCAAGTTGTACCGACTTGAACAGTCCCTCCTTCTCATTTTCAGGCAGTTCATTGAACAAGTTGGCAGCATGCTGATATAAACTACGCGCTTGACCTATATAATCCAACGAAATATTGGTCAAAGCAATATCCTGTTCCAGTATTGGCCCGTGCCCGCACCACTCTCCCAGCCTATGGCCATAGATAAGCGCATTATCTGCTAATTGCAGTATATATAAAATATGATCACTCATCAGGAACAATTACATATGTGTTAATTCATCAGGCAGATCGTAAAAAGTAGGATGCCTGTATATCTTATCATTAGCCGGCTCAAACATGTCGGCAGATTTGTGAGGGTCTGAAGCATGAATATGTTTGCTTTCAACTACCCAGATACTTACACCTTCCATACGGCGTGTATATACGTCCCTGGCATTTTCAATAGCCATTTCCGCATCTATGGCATGTAAACTACCTACATGTTTGTGGTCTAACCCGGCCTTACTACGTATGAATACCTCCCACAACGGCCATTCGTTCTTATTCGCTTTTTGTTCAGACATATATATAAATAACAGATACGGTTTAATTTATTACGCAGCTTTTGTGTCGCCTTTTGCGGCACGTGCTTTTCTTTTTTCAGAGTAAGCCATAGCTGCTTCTCTTACCCATTTACCATCTTCCCATGCCTTAACACGGGCACCAAGCCTTTCTTTATTACATGGGCCATTACCATTTACTACGTTCCAGAACTCATCCCAGTTTATTTCACCGAAATCATAGTGGCCACGTTCTTCATTCCATTTCAGCTTATCATCAGGCAGGGTCATACCCAAAATGTTACACTGCTCTACAGTTACATCTATAAAACGTTGACGTAGTTCGTCGTTAGTGAACCTCTTGATACGCCACCTCATGCTTTGCTCTGTATTAGGACTGTCATCATCAGAAGGACCAAACATCATCAGAGAAGGCCACCACCAGCGGTCAATAGCATCCTGCACCATCCTACGCTGTACTTCTGTTCCTTTTGACATTTGCAGTAGTATCTCGTAGCCCTGGCGCTGGTGAAAACTCTCTTCTTTGCATATGCGCACCATTGCCCTGGCGTACGGACCATATGATGTACGGCAAAGTGCTACCTGGTTCATAATAGCAGCACCATCTACCAGCCAGCCAATAGCCCCCATATCAGCCCATGTAGTAGTGGGATAATTGAATATTGAGGAATATTTAGCCTTGCCTGAGTGCAATTGATCATACATCTCATCGCGGGTAATGCCCAGGGTTTCTGCAGCACTGTACAGGTACAGGCCATGGCCTGCCTCATCCTGCACTTTAGCCAGCAACACGGCCTTACGGCGCAAGCTCGGGGCTCGACTTATCCAGTTACCCTCAGGCAACATACCTACTATCTCACTATGAGCATGTTGCGATATCTGCCTGATGAGGGTTTTACGATAATTATCAGGCATCCAGTCGCGGGGCTCTATCGCGATCTCCTTATCTATCTTTTCGTCAAAATACTCCTGAAAGTCACGTGCCGTCATATATATTATTTTTTTACCAGCTACAAATATAGCACTTAAGCCACGAATAAGTTAGCCTTACGCATTATAGTTTGTCTATAATACTATTGGGCAAATATGAACCTGAGGGTAATGCCCGCCCTGGTAGTAGTGATAGGGTATGAGCTGGTAATATATGGTATACTCTTACGCCTGTCGTAGAAGAATATCAGGGTCAACTTATCACTTACTATATAGTTGATGGTTGGTGAGATTGTGATCACTTTTTGCCCCCTTGTTACGACACTGAGGTTCTGAGCCAGGTAGTTATTCACCGTTTTATCATCTCTGAGCGACACGTTTACCTTTACATTCAGGTCATTTTTCAGCTTGGTGACGCCAAATACTTCAAATGGCAGAATAAGGCCCTTGATGCGGTAACCCAGACCTATCACGTATTCGGTACTGTTAGTTTCACTTACCTGGTAGTCTATCAGGCTAAGGCTTACGGTTCTTGTCTTCCTATATTCAAAGCTGGTCTGCATATTGTTTTTGAAAGCCGCATCAAAACCAACTAACGGGTTCAGTTGCTCTGATATGGTAATATTAGGCACCTGGAAGTACGGTACAAAGTTGCCAGAGTTAGAGTCGATGAACGAAGGGAAACCCAGGTTGTAGATATCCTGGTAGTATAATGCCGACACAAAGCTGTTCATTGACAAAGTACCCGAATAAGAATGGTTCAGTACAAAGTTGCTGGCTATATTACGTATGGCCTCGATCTTCATCAGACCGTTATACCTTGCACGCCAGTTAGGCATAGGTTTATATGCCTTGAACGGATTGTTCTTGATGTTCCTGTTATCATAGCTTATCAAGCCCACGTCACTGGCTTTTTTGCCGGTATATGCCGCAATGAACGATGGCACAAGCACGTCCTGTGAATATTCAGTATATCCTTTTTGATAGTCGGCATTATTGGGGTCATTTGCACCATTTACATACGGGTTGGCATTACCTAATCGCTCTGAAATAATGGTCCTGTTGTTCAAAAGCTGTGTGAATGCTTCGGAATTAACACCACCGCTTTGGAATAGTGTTTTTAGTCCTATATAAGTTACTGTGAACGACCCTGTCTCATAAATGTTATTATGAGTGAAATCACCACCACCAAATGTAGTGTCTTTGAACAACTCACTGAGCGATTTGCTGTATGTCTTCGTCAGGGTCATATCAATACGCAGGTCTTTGATAGGCTCCATAGTTGTCACCAGGTTAATGCTTTGCGTATACTGCTGCTGAAACTGTGCATTGAACAGTGAGTCTGTACTTAGTTTTCCCTCGCGAGCCTGCTTTTCCAGCCATGGCCTGTCAGGCTGATAACCATAGATAAAGTTGAAACCTGGCGCTCCGCTGCGGTCATTCATACCCATAAAGCGTGTACTATCCATATAACCCGGTAATGTAGAGCCCGAGTTTTCTGTATAGTTTATGGTCGTTCGTTTCACACTTGTCAGCAGGCGGCCTGCAAACCTCTCCAGGTCGTTCACTTCAGGAGTAGTATTTCTTTTCTTTCTTCTTTCTTCCTTCTTTTTACGTTTTTTCTTCTCTTTTTCTGCTTTAAGCCTTGCTACTTCCTGTGCTTCAAATACTTTGCGTACAGAATCCAGTTGTTCATTGCTCATCTTTCCGGCCAGTTTCTCAATGGCCTCATCAATATCAAATTTCTCAGGAACTTTTTCTTCCTTCTTGTCTTTTGCTTTGCTATTATCGTTAGACTTGGCCCTTAGGTCTTTAGCCTTTTTCCCGCCGGTTGTATCTTTCGTTGGCACTTTCCGCGGTTTGGGCTGGTTAACAGCACGGAGCCATCTTTGCTTGTTATATATCCTGTCAAAATTCAACTCACCATTCACTTGTGTATTCTGCGTATTACCAATGGTATTACCCTGGCTCTTCGCCAGCCTGGATGCAGCTGTCCAACTATAGGTATTACCATAGTTTATGCGAACATTAGTCCAGTCAAGAGCCGGTATCTTTTGCAGAGGAAGTGTATAGGTTGTATTGAACTGCTGGGTGTAAAATGTGTTCCTCCCAAGCTTGCTGATAGAATTCCACAATGAATCTTTTTTCTCTTGTGTATCTATCTTCCCATATGGCTCATCTATCCTTGAATTGTTTGTAGCTGTGTAATCGAACGACAATGAACGAGACAGCTCCCAGCGGGTAGTGTACACCCTCGACCACAAAAAGTTCTTAAAGTATGTTGGTTGTATCTCTATCGGATCGTTAGTAACGTTACGTACCTGTGTCTCTTCAAAAACTTTCTGCAGGTTGGTACGGAAAGTAAAGTTGGCAGGCAGCAATTTAATATTGAAGTCTTTTATGAGTGAAACCCAGGGAGACTTTGTTTTTATGGTTCTTTTGAATGGTTCAATAGGTTTAGACTTGATCGTGTATGTATAGCCTAACCCTGCTTTCTGATCCAACAGGTTGTCGCTTTCTATTATCGGGTTGCGTTTGAACTGTTTGTTATATGCATAACTCACGTCAAAATTCTTGACACTCCACGGTTTGGTAGATGTTGTTTGTTTATCCGGGTTGCCAAGTATGCGCACATTAGAAAAATTGACACTGAGCACAGACGTGAAATCCTGGGCTGTTTTTTTCAGTGAATCTCTTTGTTGGGCATCCGAAGCCGAATTGATCTTGTTCTTGTAGGTAACGTCACGATCATACGGGTCGTACTGCGGGTTGCTGATATTTTCTGAATACCCGACAAACACAGGTAATTGTACCCCCAACTTGCGTGGCAACAGTTTACCCATGTTCAGGTTGGTTGATACACTATATTGGTAGAAATTATCCCTGAACCTCTGGTTCAGTTTCTGATCGATATTACCATAACCCTGAGTATGCATACTACCACTCAGGTTGATATTACCCAGGTCAGCCATTTGCAGGCTGATCTTACCAGATGCAGCGTAACCAGGCTTCTCATTCAGGCCAACCAGACGCAATTCGTTGAACCATACCTCAGCACATTTTTTCAGACCATCATCATTGGGGTTGTCAGTTTTGTCAGGATTATAGACACCCAGCATCATCGTTTTTGCATCACCTATATTAGGATTACCTAATACAAGTATCGTTTTGCCGTCGGGTGTTACCGAAGTATATGGTTCATAGGTTGTAAGTCCTTTTGCGTTACGTTCTGTCTTTACCTTTACAAGGTCTTCAAGCACCAGGTCTATCCTGTTCCCTTCCGGCCACACTGCATCTGCATTACCATCTCCGGCAGGAGATATCTTCAGCGGTACCTGATATTCGTAATAGTTATTGATAAAGTCACTACCAATACGAATAATAGCCCTTAGCTCACCGTCTACCAATGGTGCCTGGCCTACCCTCGATTCCGCGTGTACGAACATGCGCATACCGGTAAACTGGCGCATGTCCACGTTTACCTCTTTGAACACAGCCCTTGCATCGCCATCTTTCAGGTTACATACCTGCAATGACAGTGCCTGTTCATTGAGCTGAACATTCTGACCGCTGCTGATATTTGCCTGTTGCCTGTTTACACCCGGCGGTATTACATAAGGTATTGGCTGGCGTTTACTATTCTCTTCAAGGCTGACAGATAGCACTGAGAATTCTGTATTATCATTCTCAGGAACTTTTTCTCCCGGGTGCTCCAGCGAAAAGAGATAACGCCTCCAGTTATTACGTCCCAGTTCTAAACGGGCAAGACGCATAACAACGCTGTCTTCAAAACCGGTAAGAAACATACGCATGAAACGTATCGAACGGAAGTCTGAGATACCGCCTACCACATTTGAATATTCGCGCAAAGGAACTTTGAATTGGTACCAGGTTTCCTTTTCAGTAGCTCCATTAGGTAGCTTGGCATCCGTCTCTACCTTGCTGATGATATAATTCGTTCCCACCTGCATATTGGGTTGTATATCTATCCGGTATTGATAATAATCTTCTGACTCAGTCAGTGTATTATCCCTGTTGATGTCCTCTGATTCCGGAATATTGGTACCGGCAAATGAATAGCTGGAGCTACCGTCAGAAACAGGTGAGTTACCATGCGGGTTATTGAATTTTTTATATCGGGTGATGACGTCCGTCTGGTTGTTCTCATATTCCTGGTCGCGGAAATATTTATAGTTGTCACCAGATGGGTCGTTATTGAGCTTATCCAGCACTTCGGGGCTTACTTTGGCTGCTACCTGGCTCAGATATTGCGCAAAAAAGTGTCGCTCTTCCTCATCATCCAATCCATCATAACCGACGTCCTGCGTTGTTCTTGCGGCAGGATCGTTCTCAAAAGCGCGGGTGATTTGTTGTTGAAATACCGGAGCATAACCCCATTTACTCTCCAGCAACTGGTTCGTGTTTTTAGGATAGCTGATACCATTCTCAAAAAACAGGCGCGAGTCTTTCAATACATCTTCTGACACATTACCCAGGTTGATATAGAAAGAACCTCCTTTCGAATTCGGCCGGTTGATAAACGGATCCAGCATCCAGAACTCAATGAATTCTACGTTCGATGCCTCAAAGTCACTGTTATCTATCGATCTCATGATACCTGCCCAGCGTGTTTCAGGCCTGCTTAGTTTACCATCTGCTGTCAACCCGTCAACATCAAAGTTATAAGGGCCCCTTTCTGCCGGGAAATATGCGAGGTCAAGTGTACTTAATGCATTCTGCAGACTTACAGTGGATTTCTGAGGAAATACTTCTGTTTGTTGTACCAACCTTATATAGTGCTGGTTCGGATCATTCTTTACATAGTCAGGCACGCCTGTGTTCGGGTCAACCAGGGTTGGCTCCAGGAAATACCAAGCCAGGCGGGCCCTGTTGGAGCCATATACCAGGTTATTATTCTCTGTGGCTTCGGCAAACAGTTTTATACCATTCCTGTCTGTAGCTCCCACCGGGGTAGAAGCAAGGGTCCATGCATTTGCCGGGAATTTCAGGTCGTAAGAACTGCGCGTTCCTTCAAAGTCATCAATGTATACAGAACCTTCAGGATCCAATACATCAATTTGCCTTGGGTGACTTGGTAGTAACCCTGCAACCTCACCTGTTACGTTCAGCAATGACGGTGCAGAGGTAGAAAATATCGGTAGCTTATCCAGCAGCCTGGTTACCCCGGGTGTTTCCGACTGGTAGTTTGCATCCAGGCCCAACACGGTATTCTTGATCGGGTCTTCACCCACATTTGTTTTTTGGGTGAACGGCCGTTCTGTTAACCTCATATAGGTACCACCTATTGTCAGCTTATCATTGACAAAGTAATCAAGACGCGTACCTAAGAAGTTTTTCTGCTGGAAACCGAATGTGGCATTATCCTCATACTGCACATTGATAGGAATACCTGAGTTGAGTATACCGGTGTTCAATATCTTCAAACGTCCCAGGCCGTAATCTATCTGGTAATCAACATTTTCCACTAACCTTTGTCCACCGGCTGAAACGGATACCGAGTTCTGCGGGATATTAAATCCTCCCAGAAATATCTCAGATGATGATGATGACCGGTAAGAACCCTTTATTACATACCTGTTGTTTTGCTGAAATTGGCGAGCAACGGTTTTAGTTGAATCGTACAGTATCTGGTAGAGATATTTTTTCTCCAGTTGTGTCGCATTATCTCCCAGGGCCGGTTTCAGATCACTACCAAATGGCTCCAGAACAGGGAATATGATCTTACCCTGCTGTGTGTTGATCGTAATGCCCTCTACAAAATCGAATATACCATCAGGAGCAGGGTCATTCTGAAAATTCAACCTGTCCAGGTTCAGTATCCTGATAAGCGGTACACCAGCCTGCACACCTTCAGGCAGGTATCTTTTTTCACCACCGCCCGGATCCTGGTACAGCACGTTAAGCCTGAACTCATCTTTAGAAACACCCAGTCCACCCAATGCGTAGATGTTTTTCATCATCAGGTCCCATATGGGTAATGCCGGGCTGGGCGAAGTAGTTTTCAGCATCTTCATAAACAACACCCGCTGTGAGTTGGAAGATGTATTCTGTTGAGGGTTCTGCGGGTTAGGATTGATCACATTTTGCCCTGGCTGTGGCGGAAGGTCTTCAGAGAATTCACCTACCTGGAACGTCTTGCCGTTGTAAGTATACCTGAATGCCACCGCCAACACATCATCCGAGTTGATCTGCGTATTCAGCGATATATAACCCAATTGCGGATTGAAAGAGTATTCTGTAGTGTTCAGCTTACGTGCTGTAACAGCCGTAAAGTCTTTGGTAGTTTCCAGCCCGAAACCGGTATTCACGATCTGCCCCGTATTGCCCTGGCTGCGCAGGCCGGGTATCTGTTGCAACGTAGAGTACAACTGGTTCGAGTAGTTATCAGGCAGGCCATATGGTACAGATTTTACCGCTCCTTTTACTATATCACGATAAGGCTCAGCTTCACCCAGGTCTGTGAATGCAATGATATTACGTACGCCTTCTGTTGCACCTGTACGGTTGGTCACCCAAACCTCTATTTTGTTAATGGTAACCAACGAAGAGATAACCGGGTAGGTAGACAAAGCCTTATTATAGTTATTCCTGAAATAGTGCGATAACAGGAAGTGCCTGTTCTCTTCATAGTCATCAGCCTTAACTGAGAACTGTTGCGTCTGCGCACCACCTTGTATGGTAAGGCTCTGTGTTTTTGACTTTTGCTGAGATACTACAGAGGTAACCCACAGCTTACCAAATTGCAATTGCGTTTTCAAACCAAAGAGCGACTGCACGCCACTTATCAGGCTGCTGTTGAGCGGGAAACTGATATTACCGGCCTCTATCTTTTTTATGATCTCATCCTCTTTACCCACATACTCCAGCTTTTGTACATTCTGGTAGTCAAAAGTGGCTTTGGTATTATTGCTGATATTCAGTTTCAACTTATCGCCAACCGTGGCCAGCAGGTTGACGTTCATCTGCATATCAAAGTCGAAACGGCCATACTTCTGCGCACGTTGCGGCAGTGTAGGGTTCTGTATGTTCTGCCAGTTACCACCGAATGTAACATCCACATTACCCTGCGGTTTTACTGATATGGTACTACCCCCGAATATCCTGTCGAAAAGGCCCGTTTTATACATCTGCGGCAGGTCAGGCTTGTTATTGAACAATGTCAGGGCTTTCATCCTGCGTTGCCAGTAGGCCTGTTCATCTTTTTTGGCCTGGTAATCCATGTACTCGTCAAAGGTCAGGAAGGTAGGCGTGCTCAGGTAACGATCGCTCAGTTTGTTTGAGAAGTAATATCCACTGTCGCCTGGCGAGTATTCTACCTCCTGCTGAATATTAGCAGGTTGTTTCAGGTCGATACTGGAAGGGTTCTGGTCAACGGGATTACCCGAGTTGTCATATATAGGGAATTTCAATTCAAGCGAGTCCTTTTTCTTGCTCGCAGTATCTTTTTCGTCCGGCTCGTCGTAGAAAAAAGGGTCATCAAAATCGCGGGCAGCAACATTCGCTATCACTATCAATAGTGATATAGCCAATACTAACTTATATCCGAAATTCGTTTTACCCGTCAATGTACTTGATTCCCAAGGTTTTATAGTAACCGCAATGCCTTTTTAATTATGTCTTCAACAGTCAGCGAACCTGCATTTTCTATTTTGCCGATGGCTGCCTGTGCTGCGGCCTTGTTAATGCCTAAGTTCACTAATGCAAATAACGCATCATTCTCGATTGTATTGTGCTGAATGCCCGTAAATGTTGCATCCTGGGGCAGTGACTGCAGCTTACCTTTCAGCTCCAGGATGATACGTTGCGCCGTTTTGGCGCCTATGCCCTTCACTTTCTGAAGGCTGTTCACATCTTCGGTACTGATGATGCGGCCCAATTCTTCGGGTTTCAGTGAGGACAATATCAGCCTGGCTGTAGCTGCCCCTACTCCGCTGATACTCAATAGGTGGCGGAATGTTTCACGCTCTTGCTCATCGGCAAAACCGTACATCACCCAGGCATCTTCGCGTACCTGCAGGTGGGTATACAGCCGGCATTTGTCCAGGTGCTGTATCTTACTGAAGGTCTGCAAGGTGATATTGACCTCGTAGCCCAGCCCGTTTACCGATAAGTATACTAAAGACGGGGATTTATATGTTAAATCCCCTTCTATATATGCAAACATAATATGCTTTTCAATTAGGGGCTGTAAAATAACATATTTCAATAACAATCAGACCCGGAAAGCAAGATAAATCGGTGTACTTACATTACTTGCCGGCGATCTATGCATATTACCTTTTTGTAAAGACCTGAAATGAGCTGGCTGAGGATACAAAAACCCCTGCTAAACAGCAGGGGCACGTCTGGTGTATACGGGTAATCACATTAGCAAATAGTGGTTCAGTAATACGTTCACATAGCTGAACCGGATTATTGCCATTATGAACCCTTAAAAGTACTTTATGATGCGGCCCTGCCACAAGGGGAAAATCACCCAGTTTTTGTTAATATGTCCGTCGTAATGAGTTCGCAGGGTCATTTGTTAAGTAATGTTAAGTGGATTAGTGATTTTCTGCCTTAACAATGGGAAGCAAATGTTGTAATTCGTTCATATTGATTTTAGTTGCCTTATTGAGCTCAATGTGTTCAGTTGTTGTGAAATAGTATGGTTTTCACGAGTCAACCACCCCGATTGTCTCATACTCCTTTGAGGTGTTCGTCAATATCCCTTCCTAGTAACAGGAGGGGAACCTCTTTTTTGTTTCGGAAACGAATGTTCATTCACTGATTTTCAGGTAACAGGATGTCAAAGAACTTGAGGGATATTACGGGTGTAATACCATATCAAATATACGTAATTATATTGTAATAATGAATTGTTTATAGTGCCGCAACTATGCCTACCGTGAATGTGAAATAACTCAGGGTGACTCCCGAGTTTCTGCGTATGGTATAAGTGTTTGTACCCGTGGTTTCCAGTATGCCATCTGCTTTGCTATGGTTGAAACGGGCAATGCGCCAGCCGTTATTCAGTTGCAGCTTAGTATTTTTTGTGAGTGCCAGCGCCATTCCTGCATTGGCACCGGCCATGGGCAACACCGCCTGTGAAAAACCGAGATCATTACCCCCTGTAATAATGCCGAGCTGCGGACCTGCATACATATATGAGCCACGCCCCATATTTAGCTGGTAATTGACAAACAAGGCGGGCGATACATTGGGAGATACGAGCCTTACCTCATCATAATATGCGTAGTTATACACCAGTCTGTCATCCTGGTACATTTCTATTTTATACCACATTTTGGTGCGCATATTACCGGTTTCGACAGCCAGGCCTGCCTGCCAGTGTTTGTTCAGTTGTTTTGCAAGTTTCAGGTCAATCAGTATATCCGGGTTCGCATCGAAAACGAAAGGGCTCTCGTAATTACTCAACGTTACGTTGGTAAAATTCATACCCACACCAGAAGACAGATACCAGTTATGCTGAGCATAGCTAAAGGTTGAAAGAAACATTACAATAATTAAGGATAAAAGGTAACGCATATTGGTGCTTTTTGTATGGCATTGAAAGGACAATAATTATGCCAATTGCTGGTGTCTGTTACAAGCATTGCAAACAAGGACCGGTTAAATATAGACTAGACAAATATTTCTATATGCTACCCAAAAACAGTTGCGGAGCAACGCCGAGGAGTATCACCAGTATGCAGGTAATGGCCAACAGGACTTTGTCTGAAGGGCCCATTTCTACGGTCATCTCAGCATCGCCTGTTTTGAAGTACATGGCTATGATAACGCGGAAATAGTAGTACACACTCACAGCCGCCATCAGTAGTGCGAATATCACCAGCCACAGCAGGTTGCCGTGTTGCATAGCAGCCGTCAGCACAAAGTATTTGGCCATGAAACCACCGGTAAGCGGTATACCCGCCAGCGACAGCATAAATATAGTAGTAAAGAATGCCAGCAACGGTTGCTTTTTAGCCAGCCCGTTGAAGCCGTCGTACGTATAATCTTTCATTTTTATCAGTACGGAGAACATACCGATAGTAGCTACGCTGTAAGCTGTCGCATAAATGATCATACCCTGCCATGCTACTGAGTTGACGGCAATGATAGCGAACAACATAAAGCCCGCCTGCGCGATGGAAGAATAGGCCAACATACGTTTCACACTCTGCTGGAATACCGCAGTAATGTTACCGATGAACAGGGTAGCCGCAGTTATCAGCGCTACTATCATCATCCAGTGCTCGTTGAGGCTGCCGAAGGCAACGTGGAACAAACGCAGGAAACCGACAAATGCACCCGCCTTAACGATAGTAGACATGAAAGCCGTGAATGCAGTAGGCGAACCGTCGTACACGTCGGGTGTCCACATATGCATAGGCGCCGCCGACACTTTGAAAGCGAATGCTATAAGTATGAACATGATACCCGCCAGTGCCATCGGGTTGAGCGCCGATGTTTGCAGGAAGGTGAAATTAGTAATGTAGAAAGAACCTGTAGCACCATACAACAGGGTGATACCCATAAGCAGGATACCGGTAGTAAAGGCACCCATCAGGAAGTATTTCAGCGATGCCTCGTTGCTCTTCAGGTTACGCTTATCGCTACCCGCCAGTATGTACTGAGGTATAGACATGATCTCGATACCGATGAACAGCATGAGTAGGTTGTTGTAGGTACTGAGCAGGAAAATACCACAAAGGATAAAGCTGATGAGCGAGAAATATTCCGCTACGTGGTTGCCCACGCGCATAATATCCCTGCCCATAAGCATTATGTATAGTAATGTACATCCCGCCATGAGCATATTGAACCAAAGCGCGTAGCTATCGAAACGTAGCATGTTGTTGAACAGCATTTCGGGAGCCGTGGCAGATGCCGACTGTACTTCCCAGATAGTTACGCCAAGCAGCGCCAGGAACAAAGCTGTAGCAATTGATACAATGGTCTTCTTTTCTTTGATGAAAAGACCGGAGAACATCAATATTATACCCAATATCGTAGCAGCAATAATTGCCTTCATATTCCAGTACCAGGATCATCATGCCCATGCATGATCACCTCGATTTTTATTTTAGTTAATAATTATAACCATTAAGGCATCAAACCCGCCATGCCGGCTGTTAGCTCCAGCAATGGTTTAGGATAAACACCCAATATTATGATCAGGCCTATCAAAATAGCCAGGCCAATATATTCATTTACTGTAAGATCGCCGGTGCCGGGCTTCATAGCCACAGCCTCGCCATAACCTGTACGCTGTATCATGTTCAGCGTGTACACCGCGCCAAGTATGATACCCAGACCTGCCACCACCATAAATACGATGTGGTATTGCGACTGGCTTGCAAACAAACCGTTGAACAACATGAACTCGCCTATGAAACCATTGGTAAGCGGCAGTGCTATGTTAGCCAGTGATATGATAACCAGAGCTACCACCATCAAAGGTGCCGTACTGGCCATACCACCCAGTTGTTTCATATCGCGTGTGCCCCAACGTTGCTCTACCATACTTACTATCACCCACATACCTGCTATGTTGATACCGTGGTTGAACATCTGCACCATCAGGCCATGTGTACCTACACTTGTATTGGCAAAGGCAGCCGCACTCATCAGGCCCATGTGGGCGATAGATGAATAGGCCACCAGGCGTTTCAGGTCGGTCTGTACAATAGCCAGCAGCGACGCGTAAACGATACCGATAACAGAAAGTGTAATTACCGTATCAGACCAGTACATCATGCCATCGGGCACTACGGGCAGCAACCAGCGCACCACCGCGAACAAACCCATCTTCACCATCAGGGCGCTCAGTATGATCGTAACCGGGGTAGGCGATTGCTCGTAAGTATCGGGCTGCCATGTATGGAAAGGGAATATCGGCATCTTGATAGCGAAGGCTATGAAGATGAGCCAGAACAACCACTGCTGCTGGTCGGCAGGCAGCGAAGCTCCCGCGCGTACGATGTTATCCCATGCAAATGCATTGGAACCTGAACCCTGCATAGCCAGGTAGATGATACCCGCCAGCAGCATAAGGCTACCAATGAATGTATAGATAAAGAATTTGAAAGTAACCGCAATACGCCTTTCGCCACCCCACTGCGAGCAAAGGAAGTAAACAGGTATCAGTGCCAGCTCCCAGAAGAAGTAGAACAGCAGAGCATCAGAAGCGAGGAATACACCCGTAATGCCCGCCTGTGATAACAGCATCAGCCCGTAATACGCGCCACGGTTCTCTACCTCTTTATTGCTGTTGGTAATGAATACAACCGTCATCACAATACCTGTAAGCAGGCAAAGCATAATAGCCATACCATCGGCCAACAGGCTGATGTTAGTACCAAGGGTTGGTATCCACAGCATACTCCAGGCTATTTGCGCACCATTATATATATCTGTACACAACAACGCAGATATACCAAGTGTAGCAACAGAACTTAACAACGCGATACCCTTGGCCTGCGCTTTCACCAGCATGCTGAAAATGCCTGCTATCAAAGGGATCAGTATGAGTAATATCAATATCATAATATCAGTCGCAATATTGCTGTGTCTTAATTATTGTATCCAAAAAAAGCTGATAGCGAACAGGGCTGTTATCCCCAGTACCATCGCAAAAATGTAAAAACCTACCTGTCCGCTCTGCGCCAGTCTTATTTTTCCGCTACCCCAGTTCACCAGTTTACCAACACCATTTACAGCGCCGTCAATACCCAGTTTCTCAACCACGTTATTGAGCAGTCCTGCCAGTGCAGCTATAGGTCGAACAATGATCGCATCATATAATTCGTCGAAATACCATTTGTCCTCCAGCATTTTGGCAATACCCGTATTGGCCGCAAAGTTTGGCTTTTTAGTAAATGAGTAGGCTACTGCTATCATCATTATTACCAGTCCGGTAGACAAGCTCATCAGCATCCACTCAGTAGCGTGCTCCAGGTGATGTACGTCAAAGTTGCTGACAACAGGTGCCAGGTAAGCATTGAGCGTATGATGCTCGCTGATAACAGGGGGTAGGCCAACATAACCACCTACGATAGCCAGTATAGCCAGCACTACCAGTGGTATGGTAATAGCCGCAGGGCTTTCGTGCAGGTGATGTTCCTGCTCGTGCGTACCACGAAATGTACCCGTGAACGTCAGGAAGTACAGGCGGAACATATAGAAAGCTGTCATCAATGCCGCACCCAGTGCCAGGTAATACATTACAGGGCTGTGCGTATAAACAGATGCCAGTATTTCATCTTTCGAGAAGAAGCCGGAGAACCCGGGGATACCTGCGATAGCTAAACAACCTATCAGGAAGGTGATACCCGTAACGCGCATGTGTTTGTTCAGTCCACCCATTTTGCGAATGTCCTGCTCGCCGCCCATAGCGTGTATCACACTACCCGAACCAAGGAACAACAGGGCCTTGAAGAAGGCGTGTGTCATAACGTGGAACACCGCAGTTGTATAAGCACCTACGCCCAGCGCCAGGAACATAAAGCCCAGCTGGCTGACAGTAGAGTAGGCCAGTACTTTTTTGATATCGTATTGTTTGATAGCAATAGATGCTGCAATAATTGCTGTAGCAAGACCTATAACAGCCACCAGATGTTGCGCACCGGGAGCCATATTGTATAACACACTGCTGCGTGCTATCATATATATACCCGCAGTAACCATGGTAGCAGCGTGTATCAGTGCCGATACAGGAGTAGGACCCGCCATCGCATCGGGCAGCCATGTGAACAGTGGTATCTGCGCACTCTTACCCATAGCACCTATGAAGAAGCAAACAGCTATCCAGTTGTACATGCTGTCTGTTACTACAGCAGAACCACTATTTATTTGTCCGAAAAACTCGCCGTAAGAAAGTGTTCCAAAGTTGTACAGCACCAGTAGCATACCTACCAGGAAGCCGAGGTCACCGATACGGTTCATCACGAATGCCTTTTTAGCGGCATTGGTGAAATCACGATTCTTATACCAGAAACCGATGAGCAGGTAAGAGCAAAGTCCCACACCTTCCCAACCGATGAACATGATAAGATAGTTGGCACCCAGCACCAGCAGCAACATAGAGAACACGAACAGGTTGAGGTAAGCGAAATACTTCACCATACCTTCATCATCGTGCATATAAGATGTAGAGTATACATGTATCAGGAAACCAACACCGGTAATGATGAGTAAGAACAGGGACGACAGTGCATCTACCTGGAAGGCGAAAGGCACATTCAAGCTACCGGACCGGATAAAATCGAACAGGTTGACAACCGTACTTGTGCCGGAAGACTTAACCTCAAAGAAAATACCCAGTGAAACTGCAAAAGAAGCCAATACCGCCACGCTACCAATGATACCACCTGCAGACTTTGGTATTTTTCTCCAGCCGATACCGTTGATAAGAAAACCTATCAGTGGAAATAATGGAACTAAGTAAACTAAATTAGTCAACGCTTAGTGTTTTAATCTGTTTAAAATATTAATGTCTACCGAATGTACTTTGCGGTACATCATCACAATTATCGCCAAACCTACCGCAACCTCAGCCGCTGCCACTACCATGCTAAAGAACACGAATATCTGTGCAGAAGCATCGTTGTACATTTTAGAGAATGCAACCAGCAACAAGTTCACCGCATTCAGCATCAGCTCAATGCACATGAAAATGATAATGGCGTTGCGACGCATCAGCGTACCCATAACACCAATGCTGAATAACGCCAGGCTTAAGAATAAATAATATTGTATCGGCATTTCAAAAAATTCAAAAGTCAAAAATCAAAACCAAAAACATTTTCAAGATTATTCTTCTCCTTTTTTACCTAACACAACCGCGCCAATCATTGCACTCAAGAAAAGAACACTGCTTATTTCAAAAGGCAGGACAAACTTGGTAAAGAGTGTCATACCCAGGTTTTTGATCAATCCGATGTCGGTAGCCGTCTGCTCCAACATGTTGTTGGTAGACGTTTTCAGCGCTGCCAGTACTACCAGGAACATGATACCCCCGGATATGACACCCGCCAGCTGCACCAGCCGGTTCTTCTGCGGTTCGGTATCCGCATTCAGGTTCATCAACATGATGACGAACAGGAACAGTACCATGATAGCTCCCGCATATACTATAATGTTAACTATAGCCAGGAACTGCGCATTCATTAATATATAATGTCCTGACACCGCAAAAAAGGTTGCTATCAGGAACAGAACACTGCTCACGGGGTTGCGGCTGAGCACTACACCCAACGCACAGCTTATTGCCATAACCGTAAGTAACCAGAATATTGCCTCGTATGCACTCATGAGTATTATTGGTTGCCGTGATTTTTGGGGTTAGGAATTAACAGATCTTCTTTTTTGTACACCATTGTTTTGCGGCTGTAATGCGTAGGCATCAGCGTTTCACTCAGGTATACCGCATCTTTAGGACAAGCCTCCTCACAATAGCCGCAGAAAATACAACGCAGCATATTGATCTCGTATTTAGCGGCGTATTTTTCTTCACGATACAGGTGCTCTTCTCCCGGCTTGCGTTCAGCCGCTTCCATTGTAATAGCTTCAGCGGGGCATGCCAGCGCACAAAGTCCGCAGGCGGTACAACGCTCACGACCTTCTTCGTCACGGTTCAGAATATGCAGGCCACGGAATACAGGACTAAAAGCACGTTTTTGTTCAGGATATTTGAACGTAACGTTCTTCTTAAATATATGCCCGATGGTTATAGTCAACCCTTTGAAGATGGCCGGAAGATATATCTTCTCGCCAAACGTCATCGGGCTGCGGTCAACCTGTACCGACCTGTTTGTTAGTTTTTCCATTTCAATACTTAATTAAGCGCATACAAAATCACGATCCCTGTTATCAGCATATTTACCAATGCCAATGGTATCAGGGACTTCCAACCCAGTTTCATCAGCTGGTCATACCTGAAACGCGGTAAGGTCCAACGGACGAACATGAAAAACAATATGATACAAATAACTTTTGTCAAAAGAACCAGTACGCTGATGAGCGTGAACAACAGCGGACCCACCGCATCAGAAACCGCATCCATGAACGGGAAGTTGTAGCCACCGAAATACAAGGTAGCTATTACCGCAGAGCTGATGAACAGGTTGATGTACTCAGCGAACAGGTAAAAGCCCAGCTTCATAGATGAATACTCCTGGTGGTAACCCATGTTCAGCTCACTCTCACACTCAGCCATGTCAAACGGTGCGCGGTTTAATTCAGCGAAAGCACAAACCAGGAATATCAAAAAGCCCAAAGGCTGCTTGAAGAAGTTCCATGTAAAATAACCGTCTGCCCAGAAACCATGTTGCTGTGCCACGATATCCCTCATGCTTAATGAACCGGTCATCATCAGCAGCGCAACCAGTGCGATACCGAAAGCCAGCTCGTAAGAAACGGCCTGCGCCGCAGCACGGATACTACTCAACAGCGAGAACTTGTTGTTAGAAGCCCATCCGCCCAGCATCACACCATATACACCCAGGCTCACTACTCCGAATATGAACAGGATACCGATATTGATATCTGCTACCTGCAATGAAATTACTTTTCCGCTTTCCGTTACAAAATCAGGCCCCCAGGGTATAACAGCACTGGTCATACAGGCGGTAAGCATCGCCAGGCCCGGACCAAGAATAAATAAGAACTTGGTAGAGCCTTCCGGTATGATCTCTTCTTTGAAGAACAGCTTACCACCATCGGCCAGCGGCTGCAACAAACCAAACGGACCTGCACGGTTAGGACCTACGCGGTCTTGCATAACGGCGGCTACCTTACGCTCACCCCATGTGGCATACATGGCAACACCCAGCGATCCCAACAGGATAACCGTTGCCAATATGAGTTTTTCTATAATAAACGCTATGTCAATATCTAACAGCAGCATAGTGGCGCAAAAGTAGTTAGTTGTTTAAATTATTTATTGTCTTTCTTTTCAAAATCATCGGAGTGTGCAGGGCCTTCTATCTTCGACAGATCAACTTCGGGCCTGTTCACATCACTCACATCATGTATATCCAGCAACAACTTAGGATTCTTTCCTATTACCTTATCTATCAATACATGTGGCTTTTCAGTACCTACATATTGTCCCTGTGAAATAACACTGTGGCGGTCAACCTTCGTAGGTCCTTCTATCACCCAGTCTTTCGCCTCTTTCTTATGGAAACGGCAATCGTTACATATCCATCCTTCTACCTCGCCCCATTTGTCTTTGCGGGCCGTTACACGGAACACTTCATCACCGCGCATCCACAGGCGGGCTTTACCACAACACTTAGGATTATCGCAATCGCGATGTGCATCTACAGGCTTGGTAAACCATACCCTGTTCTTGAAACGGAAGGTCTTATCGGTCAAAGCACCCACGGGGCACACGTCTATTACGTTACCAATAAACTCATTGTCCAGGTTCTTACCCAGCATTGTGCTGATAGCGGCATGATCGCCACGCTCCAGTACACCATGTTCGCGCTTCTCTGTCAGCTGGTCTGCTGTATATACACAACGGTAGCACAGAATGCAACGTGTCATGTGCAGCGATATATAATCTCCTATATCTTCTTTCTCAAACGTACGGCGGTCGAACTCATAGCGTGTACCTTCTGCACCATGCTCGTAGCTCAGATCCTGCAGGTGACACTCACCTGCCTGATCGCACACGGGGCAATCCAGCGGGTGATTGATGAGTAACATTTCAACCACACCCTTACGCGCTTCTACCACACGAGGAGAAGTAATGTTCTTTACCTCCATGCCATCCATCACACCTGTACGGCAACTGGCCACCAGCTTCGGCATAGGGCGCGGGTCTTTTTCAGAACCTTTGCTCACCTCTACCAGGCAGGTACGGCACTTACCACCACTACCTTCCAGCTTGCTGTAGTAGCACATAGCAGGCGGAGTAACATCACCACCTATCTGGCGTGCAGCCTCCAGGATAGTTGTGCCTGGATCTACCTCAATGGTGATGTTATCGATTGTTACTTTCATTTTTGGCGTTCCTTCAGCCATAATTCAAATTAAGTCAAAAGTTAAAAGTCAAAACCAAAAACTATTTATCCGGCTTCTTTAATTTCAGAATTGATGATGCCAAAATCTTTGTTATCTCATCACATTCTTTCAACAAGTTTGCAATTTCATCATCTTTCACCTCAAATCCATCTCTTAATATACAAAGCCAATATTTAGTTTCATTTCCTGACTTTAATGCTATTTCATAATATCTTTTAAATTCTGTTCTTGTTGAGCTGTTTGTCGCTTCAACAATATTTGCTCCTATCGACATAGCAGAACGCATTACCTGCTTTACTGCTATTAAACTAAAACTATCCCATTCCCTCTTCTTCAGATACCGTATCACACTTACTGAAAAATCATAACAACGGTATTTTATATCATTTGCCAAGTTTTAGGTTTTCACTTTTGAGTTTTGCCTTACTCCGCCACTACGGGTAGTGGGTCTGCATAATGCGCTAAACCATAGTTTCTTTTCTGCGACTCTTCGGGATTCAGTACGTGCCACTCAAACTCATCGCGGAAGTGGCGGATAGCCGCAGCTACCGGCCATGCCGCAGCATCACCCAGCGGACAGATAGTATTACCTTCTATCTTACCCTGTATATCCCAAAGCAGGTCTATATCACTCATCTTTCCTTTACCGTACTCGATGTTCTTCAAAATTTTGTACATCCAGCCTGTACCTTCACGGCAGGGGCTGCACTGTCCGCAGCTTTCGTGGTTGTAAAAACGTGCCAGCGTCATGGTATGACGAACGATACACTGGTCTTCATCAAACACGATGAAACCACCCGAACCCATCATGGTACCGGTTGCAAAACCACCGTCAGAAAGGCTCTCGTAGTTCATGTAACGTGTTTCACCTTTTGCAGTTTTCAGCAGCAGGTTGGTTGGCACGATAGGTACTGACGAACCTCCGGGGATACAAGCCTTCAGGCGTTTGCCTTTAGGTATACCTCCACAATACTCATCAGAGAAGATAAATTCTTCAACCGATTGGGTCATGTCTATTTCATATACACCAGGCTTGTTCACGTTACCACAAACTGATAACAGTTTAGTACCTGTAGAGCGGCCTACGCCAATCTTGGCATATTCATCGCCACCCATATTGATGATAGGCACTACGGCTGCCAGTGTCTCCACATTGTTTACCACGGTCGGCCTGCCCCAAACACCTTTTACGGCAGGGAACGGAGGCTTGATACGTGGGTTACCACGCTTACCTTCCAGGCTTTCTATCAGCGCAGTCTCTTCACCACATATATATGCACCGGCTCCACGCTGTACGTATATCTCACAATCGAAACCGCTGTTCTGGATGTTCTTACCCAGCCAGCCATTGTTTTTAGCTTCAGTAATGGCCTGCTCCAGTATATCCACGATCCATGCATACTCGCCACGTATATATATATAGGTAGCATGGCTGCCCAGTGCAAAGCTGCTCACTATCAAACCCTCTACCAGCAGGTGAGGGAGGAACTCCATCAGGTAACGGTCTTTGAAAGTACCCGGCTCTGACTCATCGGCATTACATACCAGGTGACGAGGCACACCTTCGGGCTTGGCCAGGAAGCTCCACTTCAGACCGGTAGGGAAACCGGCACCACCACGGCCACGCAGACCGCTTTTCTTCACTTCTTCCACTATCTCGTCTGGCGTCATTTTCAGCGCCTTTTCTACTGAGCGGTAGCCGCCATGTTTGCGATAGGTATCGTAGTAACGAATACCTTCAACATGCGCGTGTTCTAATAATAGTTTCATTTATAATTCAAAAGTTAAAAGTCAAAACCAAAAAGTGTTTTCTTTCTGATCTCCTCTTTTGATTTTATCTACTTTATTCTTTTTTGTTCACTGCACTCTGCCTGTTCAGCATTTGCCAGCGTCCGTCCTCGTACACCCATGTCTGCATCACGTTCAGGTCAAATAACAGGTGTTCGTGTTCTTTATAATCCACATCGAAAATACCATTGCCTCTTACCGTGGCGATATCTCCGTTCATGATCACTTTCAGTTCAGGCTGCTCCACACTGTGATAAGTAATGGTGCCATTATACAAATTCGCCTTCTGCTCTTCTTTTGTTTCTATCCAGCCGTTGCTGTGCCCATAGCTGAGTTTGTCATGTAACAAGGTGCTGAGCTTAGCAGTATCTTTTGCTATCATAGCTGCATTGAACTCATAGGCCATCTTCCTCACATCCTCAGGCTTATGCTCACCTGTACGATAATCCACCTTCACGGCATCGCCGCAGGAGGTAAGTATTACCAGTACCGATATAACAGTCAATAGCCTCATGTCAAAAATCGTTTTCCAGTATATAGTTTTCCATAGGTCCGAAGAAATGCTCTGTCCAGCCTCCTTCATGTTTTTTCATCTCCTCTTCATCGGGCAGGTTGATGTGTTTCACTTCCACCCTCGTTCCTCCATGCTCGTCAAACAACTTATAATGCACTTCAGATGGTGGCACATCCATATCCCACTCTGTAACCGACCATGTATAGGCCAATTCATCGTCTCCTGTCTTCAGCACATTACCACTCACCCAATTGTCAAAGTACTCCATCTTTCCGCCGACCTTGTTTTCCATCTTAGCCCCGTTACCGCTCCATGCTTTTATCAGTTCAGCATCTGTCAACAGTCGCATCACCTTTGCGGGTGGTACGGGCAAATGAAACTCCAATGTCAGGTCGTAAGCCATAGCTTAGTTTTTTGCTGATGCTCTCAACTCGTCTATCAACTGGTCTATCTTCTCGTTGGTCAAAAACTCGCGGTATGTTTTGCCCAGCTGCATCATAGGCGCATATCCACATGCTCCCAGACATTCTGCAGGTTTCAGGGTAAACAGACCATCTGCCGTTGTTTCTCCTTCTTTTATATTCAGCTTTTGCTTGATATACTCGATTATCTCATCGCTGCCGTTGAGCATACAAGGCCCTGTACGGCATACTTCCAGCACATATTTACCAACGGGTTTCAGGTTGAACATCGTATAGAATGTCGCTACCTCATATACCTCGATAGGCGTAATGCTCAGTAACTCTGCCACATAGTCCATAACAGGTATTTCCAGCCATCCGCCGAACTCCTCCTGTGCTATGTGCAAAACAGGTATCAGGGCACTCTTTTGCTTCCCTTCCGGGTAGCGCGCCATGATCTCTTTTACTTTATTCAGTTTTTCTTCACTAAACTTTATCATACCCCAACCCCTAAAGGGGCTTTTCTTTTTTTAAATTATATACACCTTTCCCCCAACAGGGGGTCAGGGGGTTAAGCATCCAACTCTCCCGCTATCACATTCAAACTACTCAATGCAATGATCGCATCACTCAGCAAACCACCGTGTATCATCTCAGGGAATGCCTGGTAATAAATGAAACATGGCCTGCGGAAGTGTAAGCGATACGCGCAACGTCCACCATCACTTATCAGGTAAAACCCTAACTCGCCGTTCGCACCTTCTACACTGTGATATACCTCGCCCGGCAATACCTCTATCTCGCCCATCACCATTTTAAAGTGGTATATCAGGGCTTCCATTTTAGTATATACATCCTGTTTGGGCGGCAGGTGATATTTATCTGCATCTTTAGCATAAAAAACATCCTTCTGCGAAGGGTCTTCCTGCTCTATTTTCTTTATTTTCTCTATTGCCTGTTTTACAATGCTCAGGCTTTCCCATATCTCTGCATTACGCACCAGGTAACGGTCGTACACATCGCCGGTAGTACCGGTCGGTACTTTAAAATCAAAATCTTCGTAAGATGAATACGGGTGAGCCACACGCACATCATAGTCTACACCCGTAGCCCTGAGGTTAGGACCGGTGAAACCATAGTTCAGCGCCCTTTCCGCATTTATCGGACCTGCACCAATACAGCGGTCCATAAATATCCTGTTACGGTCCAGCAGAGATTCGAACTCCTTCATCACGGCAGGAAAGCCCTGCACAAATTTGTCTATCTTCTGCCAGGCAACATCAGAGAAGTTGCGCTCAAAACCTCCTACACGGCCCATATTGGTCGTAAGACGAGATCCGCTTATCTCCTCATATATCTCATATATCAGTTCGCGCCACTGAAACACATAAGTGAAACCTGTAAGCGCCCCGGTATCTACCGCAACTACTGAGTTACATATCAGGTGGTCGGCAATACGTGCCAACTCCATCACCAGCACACGCATATAGTCTACGCGTTTAGGAAGCTTCAGCCCCAGCAGTTTTTCTATGGTCATGTGCCAGCCCATATTGTTGATGGGCGCGGAACAATAGTTGAGCCTGTCTGTTAGCGGAGTGACCTGGTAGTATGGCCTGCGTTCGGCAATCTTTTCAAATGCCCTGTGTATATAACCAACTGTCTGCTTGGCACTGTACACCCGCTCGCCGTCTATTTCGAGTATATTCTCGAATATACCATGCGTGGCCGGGTGTGTAGGACCCAGGTTCAGTGTAGTCGTCTGTTTCTCCAGCGACTCTTCTGCTAGTTGTATATTTTGATTATGCTCAGACATTATCGCCTCAAGTCAGTTTATTTTTAATAATTACACTATCGTACCACCACGGCCAAACATCTCATCATCCTTGTCTGTACGTGTGGGGTCTTCCAGAGTATATTCCTTCCTCATGGGGAAGTAATCCATTTCGTCTACATTCAAAATACGCCTCATATCGGGGTGACCAACAAAGTTGATCCCGAAAAAGTCGTAGGTCTCACGCTCCATCCAGTTGGCTGCCGAAAACAGTTTGGTTGATGTAAATACATCCGGTTTTTCAACCGGTACGTATACCTTCAGGCGCAGGCGCATACCATCTACCATGTTGTGCATATGGTACACTACGCATAGCTCTTCGCCTTTCCTTTCGGGATAATGCACCCCTGTCAGGTCGGTCATAAAACGAAAACGCAGCTCTTCATCATCATAAAGAAACTGCAATACTTTCAGGTTGTCGGCAGCAGGCATAGTGCAGGTAAGCAAACCATACTGCTCTTCCCACTCTGTGAGCGAGTCGCCGAACTTTTCCGTCAGCCTGTTTTTTACTATCTCGTTGGTCAATGCCATTGTTCAGTCAAATATCTTATTGTATGCCATAGCTTTCCAGCAATGCTTTATACTGATCGCTGTTTCTGCGGCGCAAACTTTCATTATGTACCAGCTCCTGTACATGCATCACGCCTTCCAGTATCGCCTCCGGGCGTGGAGGGCATCCTGAAACATATACATCTACGGGTATCACCTGGTCTATACCCTGCAATACAGAGTAAGTATCAAATATTCCACCACTAGAGGCACATGCTCCAATAGCTATCACCCAGCGGGGTTCTGCCATCTGCAGGTACACCTGGCGAAGTACCGGCGCCATTTTTTTGGCAATAGTACCCGCCACCAGCAGCACATCGCACTGGCGGGGCGTAAAGCCCATGCGCTCAGAGCCAAAACGCGCTAGGTCGTAGTTAGAACCCATAGTAGCCATGAACTCGATACCACAACAAGAGGTAGCGAATGGCAATGGCCACAGCGAGTTCTTACGCGCCAGGCCTATTATTTTGTCAAACGACGTGGCCATAAAGCCCTCTCCGGAATAGCCTTCAGGCATTTCCGCCAACTTCACATTAGTATTATATTGTACCGGACGACCCATATTAATTCTCCTGACCTCCAAAAACGGAGGGATTGTATTTAATTAATTTATAGTCTCTAATCTTCCCAATCCAAAGCACCTTTTTTCACGATATATATAAAGCCGCAAAGGAAGAAAGATACAAACATTACCACTGCCCAGAAACCGTCTGTTCCCAGATCGCGGAAATTGACCGCATAGGGATAGAAGAATATCACTTCCACATCGAACAGAACGAATAAAATCGCTACCAGGAAATATTTGATAGCCATGGGCTGGCGGGCATTACCCACCGATGGTATACCACTCTCAAAGCTTATGAGCTTATCAGCGGTTTTTCTTTTTGGCCCGAGGAGGTGAGTGGCCAGTAATGTAACTACTACGAAGCCTAATGCCACCACCAGTTGCACCACAACCGGTAGATAATTGATAGGCGTGTTCTGATCAGTTGCCAGTAATAAGATGTCCATAATTATATATCAGGCTCGTACGTTTTGTTACAACGCGAACAAAGTTAAGTGTATAGGCCGAAATAACAAGGCTGTAAGCCAAGGAAATAGGATATAAAACCTGCATGTATGCCATTGCGGAATGTAATTTGATAAAATCTTCATATGAAACTATCTATGGATATATGGATTATGCAGATATAGTTGCCTATTTTTATAGCTAAGCCGTAGACTACATTGTTGAAATTCATTAATCTTTTCCTGTTATCATTTTCAATTGTTCTATATGCATCGGGCCAGGATGCAGCAGTCTATAATATTAATAAAAACAATGGTTTGTCAACCAACCACGTATATACCACGTTAGTTGACAAGAATGGATATTTATGGATAGCTACAGAAGAAGGTGTATATAAATACAACGGTTATGTATTAAGAAAATTTGACTATACTGATGGCCTGTCAAACCTTGATATATGGGACCTTTACCAGGACAGAAAAGGCCGCATATGGCTATGCTCCATTTCCAACCATTTTGGCTACATCCATAACAACTTCTACAGAAATGTAAACATAGAGGCGCCCGAAAATATGCCGGTAATATACCCGTCGCAAATATTTGAGTACGGCGATTCGCTGGTATTCATGAACAAAGCATCTACTCAGACAAATTATTCCTCGCTTTCTATTATAGTAGACGATACCTTACACAGGAAACTGATCGCTGATCATATTAGTGAAATATACCGATCAAATATAAACAACCTGGGCAGTGGTTTTATTGAAATATTAGATGATAAAATATTCCAGGTCAGCTCTGCGGATTATATAAATACTCCCAACAGGCATAGTTATCAACCCAACACTCAAAAAATATGCACGATTAACATCCAGAAACAACTGCAATCAAGTTCATTTTGTGGCTCTTTTGCAAACAGGTTTATTTACTACCTGGACCGCAACCTGAATACAGTATGCATTTACGATTATGTACAAAATAATATTGACACTATTTTGTTAAAAGGGCGAAAAGGCAATTTAGAAGCTGCCGTCCATATGTATGTATCTGATACATTAGCTGTTATACTCTCAGCCTCTGCTGTATATTTACTTGACTCACAACTACTCATCACGCAAAGAATAGATCTGGACTCTTTATACGGGACAGAAAGACATTACAATATCAATAATACATACTTTTCCAGAAATCCGTTTTGGGGAAGCATGTTAAGTACTGCCAATAAGGGTTTATATATAAGTTACATGTCAAACAGGGAGTATTTGAAAAAATCGATAGACCTGGATGATTACAAATATGTAGGTAAAGCCAATGATTCAACAGGCTTTTGGTGGAATAAGCAAACACATACTCTCCAACTATTGTGCAGTGGTAAAACGACTAAAACGTTTATACTGGAAGATATCCCTGATGTTAATAAAATAATACCTTTTAATGATAGTAAATATATTCTTTTAAATAATCGCAAATCTGGGTGGTTGTTTAAAAATGGTAATGTAGTAAGCCTTATAGATGGGTTTGAGTATATAGCATTCAGAAATAAGATAACTCACCTTTCCAATGATTCTTTCCAAATTACCAAAGGTGTGCTAGATTACTCTGCAGACTGCGCCAGGATAGATTCTAATGCTATATATATGGTAGGCTTATCGTACAACGGGTTGAACCAGGTTACTTACGAGCAAAGCTCAAATACGATCCGTATCGATAGCATTTACTTTGACAAGTACACCCATATCAGCTACAATGCTCACAATAAGATAGCGATCCTGTATACATCAGACAGGGTAATGATAATTAACAGGGGCGTCAATAGAAACATCTTAATAAATAATGACCAGTTACATACTTTGGGTGTAAACGGTATTGAAAAAATCTTATCTGATGATTTCGGGAACATATTCATAAAGGACTATAACAAACTGATAGTAGCTAATATTTTCACAAAACAGATTCGTTTGCTTTTTAATGCTTACCAATTAGAGGGTGCACTAATTGACCTGGATGACAACGTATTATCTCTAGCAGGGAGTTTTGGTGTTATCAGATCTCACGTCACCGGGCCATGTAATGTATCAGACGTTAACTCATACCTTAATACTAAGCATATTTTCTATGACTTTGTGGATGATGCCCAATTTTCAAAGAACAACGTATTGCTTAAAACAAATAAGGGTGCCTATCTGATAAATACGAATAATGATAAGGAAATATCAAAATTTGAATCAGAATATAAGGTCACTCTGAACTATGATACCACACTTATTAGTATCTACGGTAATGATACTATTTCAATAGACCAATCTGTCAACAGTATATTTGTAGATATAATCAGACCTGCCGGAACCGGAGAACTGAAAATAGAATATTCAATAAATGGTTCCTCCCTGACCAATACAGGATACCAGGTAATACTCCCTAACCCTGAACCCGGCAACTACAACACTATTTACCTTAAAGCTTCTGATGACTCATGGAAAAGTGAACCTATGAAATTCTTTATCTATATAAAACCTCATTGGTGGCAAACACATGTGGCCAAAAAAATTATTTTTAGCGGTGTTGTACTCTTCATCATATGCCTTATCTACATAGCTGTACTTATTACACGAAAAATTGTCAACAAAAATAATGAGAGAAGGAATCAACGCAGGGAGCTGGAACTAAAGTCCATTTATTCACAGATCAACCCTCACTTCATATTCAATTCGCTGAGTACGGCCCAATATTTTGTAAAGAAGAACAAAAATAAAGAGGCTTATGAACACATCAACCAGTTCTCAGACCTGTTACGTTCCTATATAAAATCGTCCAGAAACACATATATAACTATTACTGAAGAAATTGAAAACCTGGAGAATTACTTGCAGCTTCAACAGACAAGGTTTGAAGAAAAATTTGATTACACCATAACTGTAGATAAAACTATCAAACCCGATATTGTTAAACTACCTTCGTTATTACTACAGCCCATTGTAGAAAATGCTCTGAACCACGGCATTTTTCATAAAGACCAAAAAGGCCTGTTAAACATATCTTTTACAATTGATAAAAAAATCCTTATTTGTGTAGTAGATGATAACGGGATCGGCAGGACACGTTCGAAAGAAATAAGAAGTGAGCGAATCAAAAAAGCAGACTCTTATGGGACCATTTTGATAAAAGATCTTATTGATACTTTCAACAAGTATGAAAAGATCAGGATAGGGATAGAATATGTGGACAAAACCGAACCTGATACCGGTACGACTGTGATCATAAAAATTGAAAACCTGAACAATGTATAATATCAGTTGCATTATAACTGACGATGAGCCCAAAATGGTTGAGTTGTTGTCTGTAACCCTCGAAGAATTGTTTCCTGAAATTGAGATAACAGGAACATACACTGACTGGAAATCGGCCATAAGTGGCATTAAGTCCAACAAACCTGACATCCTCTTTCTGGATATTTCTATGCCTGAAAAAACGGGTTTCGACCTGCTTGATCTTATCCCCAACCTATCTTCAGAAATTATTTTTGTTACAGCCCACACAGAATTTGCCCTGGATGCCTTTAACTTTGACGTGTGTGGGTATGTGCTAAAACCCATCAATGAAAAACAACTGGTGAAAGCTATTGAAAGAGCTAAAACAAGAATACTTACTAAGCGGAAAGCAATTGAAAACAATGAAAGCAAAAGTGAAAAAATAGGCATACCCGACGACAATGGGATACGTTATGTTGATATTGATGACATTATTTACTGTGAAACATTCAACAGATATACTAAAGTAGTTACCCTGAATATGGAGATTCTCAGTTCTTATAATATCGGCAGGTATCATGAAACTCTACCCCGGGAGCTGTTCTATCAATTACACAGGTCGTTCATTGTCAACCTGAACCATGTTAAAAGATATGACGCTACAGGTCTTGTTATCATGAATGATGGCACAGAAATACCAATATCCAAAAAACACAAAGAGGATTTCCTGCAAATGTTTAACAGGGTAGGACGATAAATAAGCAAATGCATAATCTCACTAAAATAAAAGTATTCCGCATACTGCTGATATTAAGTTATCTGCCGGCATGTGTATTGGTCTTGCCATTTGCATTGATGAGAAAAAGGAACCCTTCCGGTTATTTTTTCTTCTTCGACAGATATGTAATCGGGGGGGCGCAAAAAGTGCATATCGATATCCTCAACGCTATTCCGGGTATATACAAACAAGTGTATTTTACACGCCTGTCTACTAACGATAAACTTAAAAAGGAGTTCTATAGCATACCTGATAGTGATTGCAAAGACATACATACCTGGTGCGACAACCTGTTGTTCAGGTTGTTTACTGTCCACTACTATGCATTTTATCTCAACAGGCATACAAAAGCTATTGTGTTCAGCTCAAACAGTACTTTCTTTTATGATATGCTGTTCTTCATTAGTAAAAAGGTAAAAAAGACTGAACTGCTGCACAACTTTACCTATGGAAATAACGGTATGGAGTTCTTCGGACTGGCAAATTATCGTTACCTAGACCACCGTGCTGTGGTAGATGCCGCTACGCGAAATAATATCATTGAACAATACAAACAGTATAACATACCCGAAACGTATGCTGACAGAATAATACTGATAGAGCCCGGCGTATATGTACCGGATAAATCTGAAAAAGACCTCTCTTTACCATTAAAAGTGCTGTACGCCGGTAGAGGCGGACCACAAAAACGAATATATCTGCTGAACATGGTCGCAGAAAAAGTTATTAAAGATAAATTGCCGGTAGTGTTTCATTTTGCCGGTACTATGATGGACGAGTTGTCGGAATTTGTTAAACAGAATTCTGTGATACACGGCGAGCTCAGCACACAGTCAGAAATGTATGCTCTTTACCGTAGCTGTCACGTATTGCTTATGACCTCGGCATATGAAGGATTCCCGATGTTGATAAAAGAGGGTATGGCTAATGGTTGCATACCTGTAGTTACTGCACTGGAGGGAAATAAAATGCACTTATACAACAACCGGAATGCCCTGTTGATATTAAACCCTGAAGATGAGGAAAATGTGATAAAGCAAGGGTATGCACACCTGCAATGGTTGACTGATAACAACCGGGAACTACAGCGGTTATCCGACGATTGTTATTCATATGCAAAAGAACATTTTGATAAGGCAACCTTTACAGCTGCTTATCATACCTTTCTGCTCAATGAAGCAGCACTCCGTTGACGTGCATGTTTACTTTTTCTTAACTACAATGATATTGTTCAGGTAAAAATCAGACCGTTTAATACGTTTAGGCAGTATGGCTGACATAAGTAAACCCAGTAACAAAACAGGAGTAATGAGAACACTGAAGAATATGACATGCAGCCACATCGGTTTTCTGGGAATAAAGTAATTGATATATGAAACTACTCCTTGCACCAAACAATCCCAATATGAACCTGTTTTTTCATAATGAACAACCTCAAAGCCGTTTTTCTCCATCAGGTGTTTCAATCCGAAAGAAGAGTAGCGTGCATAATCATAGGGTTGTTCATGTTCAGGCCAGTAAAAAGGACATGACAACAAAAGATGTGCCCCCGGCTTCAACACCCTATACAGCTCAGGTAGTATCTCATCGGGATTAAAGACATGTTCCAAAACTTCAGACGAGAACGCGCCATCAAAATGATCGTTGCCGAATGGTATTGTTTTCCCATCATAAATGACATCTGCTGCCAGGCTTTCATTTTTCGAACTCACCTCAGTAGCATAATCTAACCCCGTGTATGAGTTAACCTCAAAAAGGCTTCTGTATGGTTTGCTGCCACATCCAAAGTCAAGTATATCGCCGCTGTTTACATATTTTATATTGCGCTTAATAGCCCTGTACAACTGTCCGCGAATTATAAAGAACGGGTTAAAGAAAATACTATACCATTTGGGTGCAAATTCTTCCCTTATGTTATCAGACATAATATTATAGTGTAATAATTATTATTGCAGAAATATTAACAAATTCCATTACCAAATGTGAAAATACATTATGATGGCGAAAGCAGCTACATTTATTCCTTCTGATTAACTTTGTTCTCCATGGGCATTGTTTTCCGCCAGTCGATAAAAACTACAATAGTAACCTTTACCGGTGCAGGGCTGGGAGCCTTAGTGCTGTACATCAACACACACCTGCTGTCAAAAACAGGATTAAGCCTTATTACCACCATTACCTATACAGCTGCAATAGTACAACTATTCGTTATTATGGGTACTGCCAACCTGATATCTGTATATACCCAACGGTACCTGTACGAAGATGAAAGGCGAAAGGCACTTTTTACCATCGGCTTGTTGACCAGCACAGTTGGCACGCTTATATTCAGCGCCTGCTTTTTTCTTTTCAAAGATTCGATCGTTAACTTGTACAAACCTGAGGATCAACCACTAATAAGCAAATATTACCCGCTGGTGCCGGTGTTGGTGTATATCTGGTCGCTGATGACCATTCTTGACCAGTACCTGATAGCACATGTAAAAATTGCTGTATCCGCCTTCTCCCGGGAGGTACTATTACGTGTGTGCAACCTTGTATTACTGGTACTTCTGTTCTTCAATGTTCTATCCTTCTCCCTGTATGTCCTGTTTAATGTCCTTATATACATTATCCCGGTAATAGTATTATTTGCAGTTTCAACCAGAACAAAAGGGTTCGGCTTCTCGCTGAACTTTAAAGTATTCAGCCTGGCAGAACTTAAGGATATGCTCCATTTCAGCTGGTACCACCTGCTGGTGGGTGCATCGCTCACCATTTTGCACTTCCTGGATGCGCTGATGCTGGGCCCGCTGGATGAAGGGGGCTTATCGTCAACAGCACCATATATTGCTGCAACATTCCTGGCTACTGTCATGTACATGCCTTACAGAGCCATGTCTACATCATCGTTACCCATACTCAACCAGGCCTATATCGAAAAAGACATGGCAAAAGTAAATGACCTTTTTACCCGTGCAGGTGCCAACATCATTATTGTTGCCGTTGGCATGTATATTCTTATTGGCCTGAACCTGGATAACGCATTGGCTGTTTTGCCGGAAGGATATGAGAACGTGAAACCATTGGTACTGATACTGATGCTGGGTAAACTTATAGATATGGCTACCGGGCTGAATAACGAGCTGATCAGCATTTCTAAATATTATAAATTCAATTTCAGGATAGCCGTATTTCTGTTGGTTATGGTATATGTACTGGACAGGATATACATACCCAGATACGGAGTTTTCGGGGCAGCATGGGTAGCAACGGCATCCGTCAGCGTTTTCAACCTGTCAAAAATGATCTTCCTTTATAGCAAGATGAAGTTGCACCCTTTTACACGGAAAACATGGTTGATCGTCCTTTCAGGTATCGTAGCGGCAGCAGCAGGATACTTCTGGCCTTATATATTAAACCCCGTAGTTGATACTACCCTTCGTAGCATCGTGGTCCTGTTTGTATATGGTTTAATGCTTATATGGCTGAAGCCTTCAAATGACCTGGTAGTATACCTGGAGAACATTAAAAAGGACAAAAAACTGTTCTGAGGCACATTCATCCCTGAATATTGCCGATACATCACATATTTTTTGAGGCGAAGTATATTTTCAATAATTTGCATGTGTGTACATAGCTTGCCCAAAACTGCCTGATAAAGCCTGTTTCGGATGAGCATAGTACCCTTCATATTAACCAAACGTGTAAGAATTGTCACAGCAATGAAACATGTTTGGCAGAAAGTATGAATATATAACCTATAGTAACCTGACTGTGACTATTTTTAATGTAAACGATAGAATATCTCCTGTATAAGCGGGATAATAACTTCCTGAATGAGCAAGCAATACAATATATCATACACACACCTGTACCGCCCTGTACTTTTGATTGCCATTTTCATTCTTAGTTTTCTGGATTGTGCCAGGGCTACCCATATATACGGGGCTGACCTGTACTATACACATGTCAGCGGCAATACTTATACTGTCACGCTTAACGTATACGGCGACTGTGCGGGAAGCGCATTCCCTAACCTGCAGAGTTCAAGCGCACAAGTTAATGTGTTCAATGGTTCAAGTTTATTCACTACACTCACACTGCTCATACAAAATCCCACTACAGGGGTAGAGGTTACGCCTGTATGTGCTTCACAGATCAATAATACTGCCTGTAACAATGGTTCTCTTCCCGGCGTAAAAAAATTCGTGTATTCCAGAACGGTGACGCTTAATACCACATCCAACAACTGGCGGTTTCGCTTTACCGGCAATATGGGTAGCGGATCGTCTGCCGGCCGAAGCTCGCTGATCACCAACATTTCGAGTAGCGGCAGCACTATTATGAACCTGGAAGCAACACTCAATAATGTGAATGGCCCCAACTCAACTGCCACTTACACAACAATACCTACTCCGTTTTTCTGTATTAACAAAGCCGCGAGTTACAATCCAGGTACTGTTGATGTAAATAGCGACAGCCTGTCATACAGCCTTGTACCCGGACTAACATCAGGAGGTACCGTAACCTATCTGACCGGGTATTCCGCTACATCTCCTGTAGCAGCAGCAACAAGTACATTTAACTTCAATGCACAGACAGGTCAGATCAACTTCACTCCCAATCTTACACAGCAGTCACTGGTAGTGACCCAGGTAGAAGAATACAGAAATGGTGTTCTTGTGGGTACCAGCATGCGCGAAATGACTTATGTAGTATTGAATAACTGTAATAACAATCCTCCGGGTGGTAAGATCACCAATAACTCAAGTGGTAAAGTGGATACCAGCGGTGTCATTATTGATGTTTGTAAATCTGCAGGTACTATTAACTTTTATATTGACCCTACTGACCTGGATACTGACGTGATCAATGTTAGCTATACCGGCTTGCCGGTGGGCGCCACCTTTACACTTACCAACAATAATACCACTGCTCCACACGGGGTGTTTTTATGGAACCTTACCAATGTGAACCCCGGCAACTACAATTTCTTTATCACATATGTTGATGATGGCTGCCCGTTATCTTCCAAACAAACTATTGCTTACACAGTAAAGGTATTGCCTATACCCGATGTAGCCGTTAACATAACATCTCTGGCAACATGTACTAAAAAAGCTGTGTTCACTATGACCCCTTCTGTATCACCATCTCCTTGGCGCCTACAGGTGCTGCAGGGAAGTACTGTACTACACAACTTTAATGGTGTAACAGGCGTTCAGACAGACAGTCTTACGCCCGGTTCATATACCGTACGTGTTTACAATGCCGATACTTGTTTTAAAGACACTGCACTGGTTATCGCTCCCCCTCCTCCAATAGGCATATCGTTAGCAGTGACACCGCTCAAGTGTCATAATGATACCAATGCTGTAGTTGTTATAACAGCTTCGGGCGGTAAACCTACTTATACCTATGCTATGAGTTCCTCCAGCTTTGGCAGCAATAATACCTTCAGCAATCTGGGTGGTGGTTACCAGACGTTCCGCATCAAAGATCAGAACGATTGTATTAAAGACTCTATCATTCAGATCGTAAACCCGCTACCTGTCAGCGCCGATGTTATTGTCAGTCAACCTCCTTGTAATTATTACAACAGCGGCGTCATAACCATTAGCGGCAAAAACGGCAAATCGCCCTATTTATACTCATTTGCTTCGGGATCATTCAGTGCTACCAATACTTTCAGCGGGCTATATTCAGGCACCTATGCAGTACAGGTAAAAGATAGTAACAACTGCCTGCTGGATACAACGGTTGTGCTGCCTGACTCGATAAAAGTGCATGCCAATGCTGTGATCACAAACATATTATGCAATGGCGACAGTACAGGTGTCATCACATTGAATGCTTTTGCAGCCACAGCTCCCTACCGTTATAAAATCTTGCCATCAGGCACATTAAGCCCTGTAAACACATTCAACAATTTACCAGCAATTACACATAATTTTCACATTGAGGACACCAATAAATGTTACCTGGATACCAGTATCACGCTCACACAACCAGTAAGGATAGGAAGCACACCAGCCATCACTGATGTGCTGTGCTTTGGCGATACAACCGGTAGTATTTCCATAAATGGTACTGGAGGTGTGTCCCCATATACCTATGCTATTGGCACAGGCACATACAGCTCTGCCAACAACTTTTCGCCTTTATCAGCGGGCACCTATACTATCCATATAAAAGACAATAACAACTGTCTTCGTGATACAACACTTACTATCACACAACCTACCAAGCTTGACTTTGCAAACTTCCAGATAACCCACCCCACCTGTTATGGTGCTGCCAGCGGGCAGGTTATTGTTACTGCTACAGGTGGTGTTTCAACTTACCAATATGCTGTAAGCACCGGCTCGTACTCTTCTGTTAATACATTTGGCGGATTAACTGCGGGCCTGCATACTTTTCATATAAAAGACAACAACAATTGCGTAGCAGACAGCAGTGTATTGCTTACACAACCCCCAAGGATCATACCTTCCGTTGCGGTAAGGAAATCTACCTGTAAACCATTGAACGACGGAAGCATTACTATCAATGCAACAGGCGGCGTTCCGGGATATACCTATGCAGCAGGGTCCGGTTCGTTCTCTGCATCAACTGTTTTCTCTCCGCTGGCTGCCGGCACTTACATCATGCATGTTAAAGACCAGAACAACTGCGTATTAGATACCACTATCGTTGTTGCTGATTCTTTTATCCTGAATGCAAGTGCCAGTATTACAGACGCTCATTGCTACGACAGCAGCAGCGGAATTATCAATGTTGGGGTGAATGGTGGTGTGGTACCTTACAGTTATGCTATAGGCACCGGTAGCTATGGTACCATCAGTGCTTTCGGTGGCCTGAAAGCCAATACATATACCATCCATATTAAAGACAATCTCGGTTGCCAGAAAGATACAACCCTTACTGTAGCACAACCTACACGCATAGTGCCAAGCCTTATACTTACACATCCTTCCTGCTACGATTACAGCGATGGATTAATATCTATTTCAGCAACAGGTGGTACTCCGGGTTATACAAACTCAGTTGACAACAGCCCTTTCTCTGTAATTACCAATTTCGGGGCACTGGCTGCCGGCACACATGTAGTAAGTGTAAAAGATATTAACAACTGTATCATAGATACCACTGTAAAACTGATCCAGCCACCACTGATCGGTTTCTCTTTAAGTATCTCTAACCTGAAATGTTATCACGATGCCAGCGGCACCGTATATATCAATGGCATAGGAGGTACGCAACCATACACATATACTTTCGATTCGAATCCTTATAACAGCAATCCCCTGCAAAATGGCATCAGCGCAGGACAGCATATGATAAAAATGAAAGACAATAATGGCTGTATCATCGACAGCCAGGTCGTTTTCTCAGAACCTGCACCTTTATTTATTACCAACCCCATCGTCACTAACCCGACATGCGAAGGTTATGCTGATGGTAGTGTGAAAGTGTATGGTAACGGAGGTGTTCAGCCTTATTCATTTATGGCCAACGGAGGTAACTATGCTGCATCAAATACATTCAATGGCCTTAAGGAAGGTAAGAACACATTTTTCATAAAGGACAACAATGGTTGTATCTACGATACAACGCTGACCCTTACCGGTTATCCTCATATCACATATAACTCCATAATCTCTGAACCCGTAAGTTGTTTTGACGGTGCCGATGGCAGGGTGAGCCTGTTTGTTTCAGGCGGCGTGCAGCCTTTACGCTATGCTATCAGTGGCGGAGTACCAGGGTTCCTGAGTAAATTTGAGGGTCTTAAAGCAGGTAAATACCAGTTCACAGTAACAGACAATGCAGGCTGCATCAAGGATAGCGCATATAGTGTAGAAAGCCCTGAGAAGATAGTGGTCACAACTAAAGTAACGCCCAACAATTGTGAAGGTGTTGATAATGTAGGACGTATTGACGCGTTTGTATCGGGTGGTACCCCTACATACAAGTATAGCTGGAACACACGTCCTGAGCAAATAAGTTATTATATACAAGGCATGCCGAATGGCACTTACACCGTTACTGTAACTGATGCCAACGACTGCGAAGAAAAGGCATCTGCAACCATGATATATGACAATTGTTGTATAGTATTCGTACCGGATGCATTTACCCCTAACAACGACGGGCTGAATGATCTCATTCGTATGAGGGTGAAAGGGGATTTTGAATTACATACTTTTTCCATTTATAACCGTTTCGGACAGAGAGTATTTGAAACCACTAATATGGAAAAAGGATGGGATGGTATATACAACGCCACCCAACAGGATATCGGCACATATAATTATTTTATCAAAGGTATTTGTGGCAACGGTGGTACGGAAGAAGTTATGTATAAAGGCACTATCACATTGATCAGGTAAAGTTTTTGCATATTTAGCCGCGTATTGTCTGAAAAACAACTATTTTTGTCCCCCTTTCAAACGACGTATGAATTATAAAGAATTAGTATCAGTTACAGGTATTGGTGGTTTGTTCCAATTATTGACAACCAAAAGCGACGGAGCTATCGTACGCAACATTTCTGACAAGTCAACGAAATTTATTTCTGCTCGTCTGCACAACGTTACTCCGCTGGAGAGTATAGAAGTGTACACAACGGGAGATAACGTTCGCCTCCACGAGGTATTCCAGAAAATGAAAGACGCCGAAGCTACCAATGCTCCGGTCGATGCTAAAGCAGGCAATAATGACATTAAAGCATACTTCTCAGGCATCTTCCCTGATTTTGACCAGGACAGGGTATATGTAAGCGACATGAAGAAAATGCTGAAATGGTATCAGATGCTCAAAGAGAACGACCTGCTGAACTTTGACAATATGAACCAGGAAGCTGAAGAGGAAGAGGAAAAAGCAGAAGCTGCAACTGAAACTCCTGCTGAAGAAGAAAAACCTGCTAAAAAAGCAACTAAAAAGAAAGCAGCTCCTAAAGCTGATGACGAAACAGAAGAAGAAAAGCCTGCTAAAAAAGCTACCAAAAAGAAAGCGGCACCCAAAGCTGACGGCGAAGCAAAGCCTGCAGCTAAAAAAGCGGCTAAAAAGAAAACCGAAGAATAATAAAACAGTTCAATATATTTTACCGGACGGGCTGCAGCACTGCAGCCCGTTTGTTTTGCATATAATACACTATAGTAGGTTACAGCTATTCTACATAAACGTTGTACCTTTACCGACTGATAATTTTCCAAAATGAGCACAGACAGGCCTTCAGGCAAACGAAAGAACGACGCTGAAAAGCATAATGAGAGAGGAGGAAAGCCTGCATCCGGCGAGCGCAAACGTTTTGTCAGGAACAAGAGTGCTGATGAGCGCAAACCATATAATAACGAAGAACATCCCAAACGTACATACGGCAAAAGGGAAGAGGGCAGACCGGCCAACGATAGAGCTAAGCGCCCGTATGGCACACGTGATACGGGTGATAATCGTGGCAATAATGACAGGAAACGCCCATATGGAGCAAGGCCATCAGCAGAGCGCCCTGCTCATAACGACAGGCCGAAACGCAGTAACGGAGCCAGGCCTGATATGAGTACCAATGATCATTATCTTCCTAAAAAACACGTTAAAGGCGACCGTCCTGACAAATT